>DATCLV010000603.1:0-21138 GCA_036563745.1 Acidimicrobiales bacterium
TGCTCGACATGGGCGTCGACGGGATCATGACCGACCAGGCGGCGGTGCTGAAGCGGGTGCTCGACGAGCGGATGGCCTGGGTCGCGTAGCGGCCCCCGCCCGGCGCCCGAGCGCGGCGGCCGGTGTCAGCCCGGTGCCGACGTGCGGTCGAGGTACGCCCGGCCGCGCGGTGAGATCCGGTAGCCGACGTCCAGGCTCTCGGTGAGCCCCAGGCGCTTGAGCTTGCGGATGTCGGCCTTGAGCTCGAACCGCTCGCGGCCGAGCTCCTCGGCCAGCCGCGTCGACACGACCCCGGGCCGCTCGGCGATCAGCCGCAGCGTCGGCCGGGTCCAGGCGCCGTGCCGGCTCGCCTGGTCGAGGCGGTCGAGCCGCCGGTCGAGCTCGGCGACGTCCTCGGCGGTGAGGTCGGCCTGCTCGCGCAGCGGCGGCCCGTCGGGCTCGACCCGGTGGAAGGCGATGCGCCACACGTCGCCGGCCGGCGGCTCGGTCGCGTGCCTGTCGCCGGTGAGCCGCCGCCACACGGCGACCCGGTCCGCCTCGCCGGCGCGGCGGGCGTCGGCGTCGTCGATGTCGGCGGCCGGCATGCGCCGGAGGTCGTCGACCTCGAGCAGCACGGCCCCGCCCCAGATCGAGTAGCGCCCGCCCACCTTGACCTGGGGTCGCTGCCACCTTCGGAACGTGACCGTGATCGCCCCGCTGAGCAGCCCCTCGCGGGCGTCGGCGGTGAACAGCACGCGCGAACCTCCCGGCCCCGCCCGTCAGGGGGCGGTGGCCGACACCCGGACCACGGTGTCCTCGGCGAACAGCGTGACCCACACGGTGTCGGGCGTGGTGGTGACGCCGAGCGGCCCGGCGCCGACGGCGATGCGCGCCCGCTCGACCGCGTCGCTGCCGTCGACCAGCACCAGCTCGCCGTCCTGGTTGGTGACGGCCCACACGCGGTCGCCGTCGATCGCCAGGCCCGCGGGCCCGGCACCGACGGGGACGGTGGCGGTCACCTCGAACGTGTCGGGATCGACACGGCTGAGCGTGCCCTCGCCCCGGTTCGCCACCCACACGCCCGACGGCGCCACGGCGACGGCGTCGGGGTTGGCGCCCACCGCGACCTGGTCGATCACCTCGCCGGTGGCGGGGTCGACGGCCAGGAGCTGGTCGCCGGCGTGCACGGTGGCGTAGACGACACCCCGGTCGTCGTCCACGGCCACGCCGGCCACGTTCTGCTGCCCGGTGAGGAGCGTGGTGGCCGAGTCGGTGGCCGGGTCGATCCTCGACAGGGTCCCCTCCCCGTCGCCGACCCAGATGCCCCCGGCGCCCACCGCCATCACCGCGGGCTGGCCGGGCACCTCGATCGACGCGACGACCTCGCTGGTGGCCGGGTCGATGCGGGCGACGAGGCCGGCGTTGCGCTGGCTGACCCAGACCGAGCCCTCGGCGACCACCAGCGCCAGCGGGTCGGCCTCCAGCGGGAGGCTGTCGACGACCTCGCCGGTGGCGGCGTCGAGCGCCTGCACGGTGTTGCCGTTGGTCGATGCCACCCACATGCGGTCGTCGAGCTGCGCGATGCCGTCGGGCTCGTCGGCGACCGCGGTCGCGCCCGCGATCGCCAGCTCGGGCGGGACCTCCGGTGCCGTCGTCGACGACGAGGTCGTCGACCCGTTCCCGCCGCCGTCGTCGTCGCCCCCGTCCCCGCCGTCGCGGGTGACGAGGTAGCCGACCAGCAGGACCGCCACCACGGCGCCGGCCGCGAGGGCGAGCAGGCGGGGGTTGCGGCCGCCGCCCCTGGCGTCGCGGGCGGCCCGGCGGGTGCGTCCCGGGTCGGACGGCACGTCGGCGACCGGCACCGGCTCGGTCGCCACCGCCGTGCCGACCTCGGTGACCGGCGGCTCCGGCGACGGCTTGGCCGTCGGTGTCGGGGTGGGGGCAGGTGGGACCGGTGGCGGCCCGGGCGGCAGGGTCGACGGCGGCGACGGGTCCGGGACCGGTCCGGGGACCGGCTCGGGCGTCGGCGGGGCCGGTGGGACCGGGCCGGGCGGCACCGGCGCGACGGGCGTGGGCGGCACGTCCCCCACCACCGGCACCGACGCCGTGGTGGTCGTGGTCGCCCCGCCCGCGGTCAGCGCCGCTCCCAGCGCCACGGCGTGCTTCGGGTGGGCGTCGACGAAGAACGGGCGGCCCAGGGCCTCGGCCACCATCTGCCCCACCAGCGGCATCCGCGACGAGCCGCCGACGAGCAGCACCCGGTCGACGGCGTCCGGGGTCAGCCCGGCCCCGGTGATGGCCCGGCGGAGGGCGCCGACGGAGTCCTCCAGCACCGGCCGCACCATCCCCTCCAGCTCCGACCGGGTGAGGCGCACCTCGGTGTTGAGGTTCGGCAGCAGCACCGGCACCGACACCTGGGTGTCGGACGACAGCGCCTCCTTGGCCTCCACGCAGTCCTCGCGCAGGCGGGCGATCGCCCGGGCGACGGCCGGGTCGTCCTCGTCGAGCGCGTCGAACGACGGGCCCAGCAGCGAGCGGACGTGCTGGAACACCGCCTCGTCCACGTCGACGCCGCCCAGCCGCTCGATGCCCTCCGGCGGGCCGAGCATCTCGAAGCCGCCCTCGGTCTTGCGGAGCACGGCGGCGTCGAACGTCCCGCCGCCCAGATCGTAGACGGCGACCACCTCCCCCACCGGCACCCGCTCGGTGGAGGCGTAGGAGATGGCGGCGGCCTCGGGCTCGGTGATCGTGAGCACCGGGTCGGCGCCGGCCGGCGCGTCGACCATCTCGGTGAGCTCGGCGATCCGGATGGCCTGGGCCAGGCGCTCCTGCTTGAACGCCCCCCAGTTGGCCGGGTACGTGAGCGCCACCCGGGTCGGGCGGCTGCCCCGCTGCTCGACCACGGTCGCCGCGATCCAGCGCAGCAGGCGGGCGCCGAGCGCCTCGGCGGAGAACGGGCTGCCGCCGATGATCAGGGGGACGCTGTCGCCGATGCGGCGCTTGAACTCGCGGCTCAGCCGGTCCGGCTGGGTCGCGCCCCGCCGCACCGCGGCCTCGCCGACCAGGACCTCGCCGTCCTCGGTGACGAACACGGTGGAGGGCACGATCGTCGACCGGTGCCCCAGCGAGACGATCTCGGTCACACCCCCGGCGGTGTGCACGGCCGCGGCCGAGTAGGTCGTGCCGAGGTCGATGCCGAGCGCGTAGCCACCCACGTGGCGGGACACTAATCCCCGCGTTCGGGCACCCAGGCGGACAGGTAGTGTCCCCGGGATGGTGGGCGACCTTGCAGATGCAACGTCGGTGCACGCTCCGGCGGGGATCGTGGCGACGGCCGACCAGCTGGCGTCGTCGGCTGGTCTGAGCCTCCTGCGCGACGGCGGCACGGCCGTCGACGCCGCCATCGCCGCGTCGGCGGTGCTGGCGGTGACGAGCCCGCACATGTGCGGGATGGGC
This sequence comes from Acidimicrobiales bacterium, assembly GCA_036563745.1. Lineage (GTDB taxonomy): Bacteria > Actinomycetota > Acidimicrobiia > Acidimicrobiales > VFJN01 > DASXTK01. The sequence goes on from DATCLV010000603.1 coordinate 3,436, forward strand.
GGCGACCTGTGGGCGCTCGTCCACGTGCCCGGCGAGCCCGTGGCGGCCTTGTGCGCGGCCGGCCGGGCCGGGTCGGGGGCCGACCCCCTGCAGCTGCGGGCCGAGGACTTCGAGCACATGCCGCCCCAGGGCGACATCCGGGTGGTGACGATCCCGGGCTGCGTCGACGGCTGGCTCGAGCTGCACCGCCGCTACGGCCGCCTGCCGCTGGCCCAGGTCCTGGAGCCCGCCGTCACCTACGCGGCCGCCGGGTTCCCGGCCTCCCCGCTGCTGGCCGCCACCGCGTCGACGATCATCCACCTCCGTGGCGCCCACGACTTCCGCGAGCCCGCCATGGCCACCGGCGGCCGGCTCCAGCCGGGAGCGATGATCCGCCGCCCCGGTGTGGCCGCCAACCTGAACGCCATCGCCACCAAGGGCCGCAGCGGCTTCTACCAGGGGGCCTTCGGCGAGGGGCTCCTGCAGCTCGGCGCCGGCCTCTACAAGCGGGAGGACCTGGCCCGGGTGCAGGCCGAGTGGGTCGAGCCGATCCACGCCCGGGCGTGGGGCCACGACGTCTGGGCGCCGCCCCCGCCGTCGCAGGGCTACCTGACGCTGGCGGCCGCCGCGGTGGCCAGCGAGATCGGCGTGCCCGACGACCCCGACGACCCGGCCTGGGCGCACCTGCTGAGCGAGGCGGCCCGGCTGGTGGGCCTCGACCGGCTCGACGTGCTGCACGAGCACGCCGACGGCAGCGAGCTGCTGGCCCGCGACCGGCTGGGCCTGCGCTGGGCGGCCTTCGACGAGGACAAGCGGTCGGCCTTCACCCCGCCCCCGGCCGACTGGCGGCTCGCGAGGGAGCAGCCGGCGCCCGAGCCCGGCGAGCCCGCCCCGGCCGCGGGCGACACCACGGCGCTGTGCGTCGTCGACCGCGAGCGCATGGCGGTCACGGTGATCCAGTCGAACGCCTCGGGCTGGGGGGCCAACATCGTCGAGCCCAACACCGGCGAGTTCCTGCACGCCCGCGGCATCGGGTTCTCGCTGGAGGCCGGGCACCCGGCCGAGTTCGGCCCCGGCCGCCGCCCGCCGCACACGCTGTCGCCCGCCCTGGTCACCACCCCCGAGGGCGAGACCAAGGCGGTGCTGGCCACGATGGGCGGCGACACCCAGCCCCAGATCCTCCTGCAGATCCTGGCCCGGGTGCTGGCCGGGGGCGCCCGCGCCGGCGAGGCCGTCGACGCGCCCCGCTGGATGCTGGGCGACGGCCAGTTCACCACCTGGTCCGGCGACGGTCCCGACCACATCACGCTGGAGGAGCGGGCGCCGGAGGGCTGGCAGGCCGGGCTGGAGCAGCGGGGCCACCGGGTCGAGCGCGCCACGGCGACGCCCGACCACCGGTTCGGGCACGCCCAGCTGGTCGTGCTGGAGGACGGGATGCTGGAGGGCGCCGCCGACCCTCGGGCGCTGATCGGCGCCGCCGTCGGGTACTGATCCCCGACGTGTCCACCACCGACGAGGCCGCGCCGGAGGCCCTGCCGGCCGGTCTCGACGACGCCGAGGCCGCCGACCGGGCGGCCCGGGGCCTCACCAACGCCGCCCCGACCGAGTCCAGCCGGTCGCTCGCGGCGATCGTCCGCGCCAACGTCCTCACGCGGTTCAACGCCATCCTCGGCGCCCTGCTGGTCGTCATCCTCACCATCGGCCCGCTCCAGGACGCCCTGTTCGGCATCGTGCTGGTGGTCAACGCCGGCATCGGCATCGCCCAGGAGCTGCGGGCCAAGCGCACCCTCGACCGGCTGTCGCTGCTCAGCGCCCCGCACGCCTCGGTGGTGCGGTCGGGGAAGCGGCGGTCGCTGGCGGTGGCCGAGGTGGTGCAGGGCGACGTCGTCGAGCTGACCCCCGGCGCCCAGGTGGTGGCCGACGGCGAGGTGCTGGAGGCCGACTCGCTGGAGGTCGACGAGTCGCTGCTCACCGGCGAGTCGGTGCCGGAGGTCAAGGAGCCGGGCGACCAGGTGCTGTCGGGCTCGTTCGTGACCGCCGGGCGGGGCTGGTACCGGGCCGACAAGGTGGGCACCGAGGCCTACGCCAACCGCCTGGCGGTCGAGGCCCGCCGGTTCTCGCTGGTCAGGTCGGAGCTGCGGCAGGGCACCGACCGGATCCTGCGCGGGGTGACGTGGCTCATCATCCCGACCGCCGCGCTGCTCGTGCTCAGCCAGCTGCGCTCCGACGAGTCGCTCACCTCGGCCATCCGCGGCTCGGTCGCCGGGATCGGGGCGATGGTCCCCGAGGGCCTGGTGCTGCTGACCAGCGTGGCGTTCGCGGCGTCGGTGATCCGCCTGGGGCAGCGGAAGGTGCTGGTGCAGGAGCTGAGCGCCATCGAGGTGCTGGCCCGGGTGGACGTGGTGTGCATCGACAAGACCGGCACGATCACCGAGCCGGTGCTGGAGGTGGTGGCCACCGAACCGCTGTCGACGAGCGCCCGCGTCGCCCAGGTGGAGTCGGCGCTGGGTGCGCTGGCCTGGGCCGACCCGGAGCCCAACGCGTCGATGTCGGCGCTGGCCGCCCGGTTCCCGGCGCCACCGGGCTGGGCGCCCACCTGGCGGGTGGCGTTCTCGTCGGCCCGCCGGTTCTCGGGCACGGGGTTCGGGCCCAACGGGGACTGGGTGCTCGGCGCCCCCGACGGGCTGCTGTCGGCGGCGGTGGCACCGGAGGTCGTGGCCCGCGCCCAGCCGCTGGTCGACCAGCACGCCCGCGAGGGGCAGCGGGTGCTGCTGCTGGCACGGGTGAACGGCCGGCCCGCCACCGACGCCTCGGCCGGCCCGCCGCCCAACGAGCCGGTGGCGCTGGTGGTGCTGGAGGAGCGGGTGCGACCGGACGCCGCCGAGACCCTCGACTACTTCGCCGGGCAGGGCGTGGCCGTGAAGGTGATCTCCGGCGACGACCCCCGCACCGTCGGCGCCGTGGCCGGCCGGGTGGGCGTGCCGAAGGCCGACCAGCCGGTCGACGCCCGGGAGCTGCCCGAGGACCCCGAGGAGCTGGCCGCCATGCTCGACGGCTCGTCGGTGTTCGGGCGGGTGGCGCCCCACCAGAAGCAAGCGATGGTCCGGGCCCTCCAGGCCCGGGGGCACACGGTGGCGATGACCGGCGACGGCGTCAACGACGTGCTCGCCCTCAAGGAGGCCGACCTGGGCCTGGCGATGGGGTCGGGCTCGGCGGCCAGCCGGGCCGTGGCGCCGGCGGTGCTGCTCGACTCGTCGTTCTCGTCGCTGCCGCCGATGCTGGCCGAGGGCCGGCAGGTGATCGCCAACGTGGAGCGGGTCGCCAACCTGTTCCTCACCAAGACCGTGTACGCCACGCTGCTGGCGCTGGCGGTCGGCGTTGCGCACCTGCCGTTCCCGTTCCTGCCCCGGCACCTGACGATCATCAGCTCGCTGACCATCGGCATCCCGGCGTTCTTCCTGGCGCTGGCGCCGAACCAGCGCCGGTACGTCCCCGGGTTCGTGGGGCGGGTGCTGCGGTTCGCCGGGCCCGCGGGGGCGGTCGCGGCGGCCGCCACGCTGGGCGCCTACGCGCTGGCGCGCGACACGACCGGCGTGAACCGGACCGAGGCCCGGACGGTGGCCACCATCACCCTGTTCCTGGTGGCGCTGTGGGTGCTGGCGATGCTGGCCAAGCCGCGGCAGTCGCCGTGGCGGGCCGGGCTGGTGCTGGCGATGGGCGGGGCGTTCGTGGCGGCGCTGGCGGTGCCGTGGTCGCGGGAGTTCTTCGCCCTCGATCCCCCGTCGATCGCGATGATCGCCACCGCGGTCGGGATCGCCGCGGTCGCGGGCGTGGCGCTGGAGTTCGGCTGGCAGACCGCGAACTGGGCCCGCCACCACCTCCACGCCCCCTCCGACACCCCCGCCCCCGACACCCCCGACCGGGGCACACCGGGCGCCGCGGGCTGAGCGGACCGGCCGCTACCGGTCCCCGGAGTGCCGGCCACCGTGGAACCTTCGGCCGTCGTGTCATCGTTGGGCTTCCGGGATCTGCGACGCGTCGCAGGTGGCCGGCAGTGCATCGCGGTGTACGACGCCCGCCTGGATGGACAGCGGGCCGCGGTCAAGGTGCTCGACAGGGTGGTCGACCGCCGGGCGCTCGAGGTCCGCGCCGGCGTCGTGGCCGGGCTCGTGTCGGCCACCGACCTCGCCTGTGCGCCGCTCCCGGTCGGTGGTGAGCTGGTCAACGACGTGCCGGTCGGCGCCGGTCGCGTCGTCCACGTCGTCGCCTCCCGGTTCGCCGAGGGCGAGCCCCCGGACGTCGACGACCCCGCCCACGCCGCTCGAATGGGCCGGGAGTTGGCGGAGCTACACGGGGCGCTGGCCGAGCTGGCGCCGGTGGACCTCCCGGCGCTGGCGGCGTTCCCCGACATCGCCGACCTCGGAACGATCGCCGACGACGTGGGGCTCCTCGCCGATGCCCGCTCCGCGACCTGTGCGCCGACCGGTCCTGCGCAGCTCCTGCACGGCGACTTCGGTGCGCACAACGTGCGGTTCGCGGGTCCCGAGACCGGGGTCCTCGACTTCGACGACTGCGGCTACGGCCCCGTCGAGGTCGAGCTCGCCGGCTCGCTGTACTTCGTCCTCTTCGACAGCGTCGTCGGGTCGCGGCCGCTGCGCTACCGGCGCTACCGGGAGGCATTCCTGGGCGGCTACCACGACCTGGCCAGGGTGCGGCCCGACGACGACGTGCTCGACGCCTTGATCGTCCGACGGGTGCTGGCGCTCGCCTCGTGGCTGGCCCGCCCCGAGACCGCACCGCCGGGTGTCCGCTCGGCGACCGCGGCGTGGCGGGCGACGCTCGCCCGCTTCGTTCGGACCTTCTTCGACGTGGTCACCCCCCGGCGCTGGCCGTAGCCCATCGACGCCGCTGCCGACAGAGATTCGCGAGATGCGTACACATGTTCGTATCCTGGTGCTACCATGCGTGGCGTGGAGATCACCGACCGACACATCACGGATCGACACATCACGGACCGTCTCAACGAAGTGGCGGAGATGCTCGCCGACGCCGACGTGCACGCGCTGTCCGACGAGCGGTTGGCCGACACGCTCCGAGCGGTCCACCGGGCGAGAGCGGTGCTCGACGCCGCGGTTGCCCGCCTCACCGGAGTGTTCGACCTGCGGCGGGCGTGGGCGGCCGACGGGGCGCGGACGGCGGCCGCCTGGCTCGCCCACCGCTGCCACACCTCCCCCGCCGCCACGCGGCGCCAGGTGCGGATCGCCCGGCTGCTGCGGTCGATGCCGACCACCCGGGCGGCGCTCCGCGACGGGCGGATCGATGCCCAGCACGTCCAGGTGCTGGCCCGCCTCGCCGGGTCTGCCCGACCACACGTGGCGGCCAGGTTCATCGCCGACGAGGAGCTGCTGGTCGGGTTCGCCGTCGACCTCCGCTTCGACGACTTCGAGCGGGCCGTCGCCTACTGGCTCCAGCAGGCCGACCCCGACGGGGTGGAGCGCGACGCGGCCGACGAGGAGGCGGCCCGCTATCTGCATGCCTCCACCACCCTGGGCGGGACGGTCGTGCTCGACGGGTGCCTCCCACCGGTGGCCGGCGCGGTGCTCGCCGAGGCGCTCCGACGCATCGAGTCCGAGCTCTTCCACGAGGACTGGGCCGACGCCCGCGCCGAGCACGGCGAGCAGGTCCGCCTGGAGCACCTGGGCCGCACGCCGGCGCAGCGCCGGGCCGACGCGCTGGTCGAGATGGCCAAGCGGGCGATGGCGGCGCCGCCGGGAGCCCGCCGGCCGGCCCCGCTGATCACCGTCCTGGTGGGCTACGAGACGTTCCGAGGGCGCATCTGTCAGCTCGCCAACGGCACGGCCGTCACGCCGGGGCAGGTCGCCCCGCTGCTCAGCGAGGCCGACATCGAGCGGGTCGTGTTCGGCCCGCCGTCGCGGGTGCTCGACATCGGCGAGCGGACACGGCTGTTCCGGGGCGCGCTGCGACGGGCCGTCGAAGTCCGCGACCAGCGCTGCGACCACCCGACCTGCGACGAGCCGGCCGACCGCTGCGAGATCGACCACATCCGGCCCTACGCGGACGGCGGTCCGACGGTCCAGGAGAACGGGAAGGCCCGGTGCCCCTGGCACCACCGCCACAAGGGCGGCGGGCCGGCGCCGCCACTCGCTCAGGTGGGGTCGGTGAAGTGAGGGGGGCGCTTCTCGAAGAAGGCGGTCACGGCCTCGACCTGGTTGGGGCGGCCGATGAGGGCGCCGATCTCCTCCCGCTCGGCGGCGTACTGCTCGGCGAGCGACACCCGGCCGGCCTTCTCGAACAGCCGCTTGGCGCCGCGGATGGCGTCGGGGCTCTTGCCGGCGATCTCGGCCGCCAGCGCCAATGCGTCGGCCAGCGGGTCGTCCGACACCCGGGTGGCCAGGCCCAGCTCCTTGGCCTCGGTGCCGCTGATCTGCCGGCCGGTCCAGGTGAGCTCCTTGGCCACGTCGATGCCGACGAGCCGGGGCAGCGTGGCGGTGACGGTCATGTCGGGGGTGAGGCCCCACCGGATCTCCAGCACCGACAGCTTCGCCTCGGGGTGGACGATCCGCAGGTCGGCGCCGAGGGCGATCTGGAGGCCGCCGCCCAGGCAGTGGCCGGTCACCGCGGCGATCACCGGCACCGGCACCTCCGACCACACGTGGGCGACCTGCTGGCCCAGGTGGGTGATGCGACCGTCGGTCGAGCCGATGGCGCCGAGGCCGCGGCTCGACTCCTCGCTCCCGGCGCCGGCCATCGCCATGAACGAGCCGAAGTCGAGCCCGGCGCAGAACGAGCGCCCCTCCCCCGACAGGACGACGGCCCGGACCGCCTTGTCGTCCACCAGGCGCGCCCCGGCCTCGGCGATGGCGGCGAACATCTCACCGTCGAGGGCGTTCAGCTTGTCGGGGCGGTTGAGCCGCACGTCGGCGACGCCCTCGGCGATGGAGACGGTCACGCGGTCGCTCATGGCACGGAACCTAACTGGCAGCACCGTCCTTCGTCCTGCCCGGCATGGAGATCACTAGCGTTTCCGGGCGATGACCGACGTCCGCAGCCTCACCGTCACCGACGACCTCCAGCGCTACGCCGTGGCGCACAGCTCCTACCGCGTGGACGCCGTCCTGCGGGACCTCAGGGAGGAGACGCTGCGGTTGGGGGCACCGGCCGGCATGCAGATCGGTCCCGACGAGGGGCAGCTGCTGACCTTCCTGGCCCGGATGGTGGGGGCCCGGAAGGCGGTCGAGGTGGGCACGTTCACCGGCTACTCCAGCCTGTGCATCGCCCGGGCGCTGCCGCCGGACGGGCAGCTGATCTGCTGCGACATCAGCGAGGAGTGGACGAAGCTGGCGCGGCGGGCCTGGGAGCGGGCGGGGGTGGCCGACCGGATCGACCTGCGCCTCGGCCCGGGGCTCGACACGCTGCGGGTCCTGCCCAAGGGGGCCGAGCTCGACTTCGTGTTCATCGACGCCGACAAGGTCGGCTACGTGTCCTACTGGGAGCAGCTGGTGCCGCGGGTGCGTCCGGGCGGGCTGCTGCTGGCCGACAACGTGCTGTGGTCGGGGCGGATCGTCGACGAGGCCTCCGACGACGCGAACGTCCAGGCGCTGCAGGCGTTCAACGACCTCGTGCTCCACGACGAGCGGGTGGAGGCCGTCGTGCTGCCGGCCTTCGACGGGCTGACCCTCGCCCGCCGGAAATGAACCGGAAGTAATGCAAGTGGTCGACCAGGTACAGGTAGAACGCGCGATATCAAGCGTTTCGGGGATCGTGCCTGGCTGCCGGGCACCTATTTGACATCTGTCCAAGAGCCCCGTACGTTCGCTCACCGCTGGACCACGTGTGACGCTCGTCACGAGAGGGGACGAAGGTGGGACGACACCACAGAAGTCAGAGCGGTAACCGGTCGCGGTGGACGGTTCGAGCCGCGCTGCTGTTGGTCTTCGCACTGGTCGCCGGTGCCTGTGCCGGCGGCGGCAGCGACTCCGACACGGGCTCCGGCGGGGGCAGCACCGACGAGGACGCCGGGCCGCCCCAGCACGGCGGCTCCCTCGTGTTCGGGCTCGAGGCCGAGACGACCGACGGGTGGTGCCTCGCCGAGGGCCAGCTGGCCATCTCCGGCATCCAGGTGGCCCGGGCGATCTACGACACGCTGACGACGGTCGACTCGAACGGCGAGGCCGTGCCCTTCCTGGCCGAGTCGGTCGAGCCGAACGACGACCACACCGAGTGGACCATCACCCTCCGCGAGGGCGTCAAGTTCCACGACGGCACCGACCTGACCGCCGAGGTCGTGAAGAACAACCTCGACGCCTACCGCGGCCAGTACCCGGGCCGGAACTCGCTGCTGTTCCTGTTCGTCCTGCAGGACATCGACAGCGTCGACGTGGTCGACCCGCTCACGGTCAGCGTGAAGATGAAGCGGCCGTGGGTGTCGTTCGACTCGTTCCTCTACTCCAGCGGCCGCATGGGCATCATGGCCCAGGCCCAGCTGGACAGCGAGGCCTGCGGTCGTGAGCTGATCGGCACCGGTCCGTTCAAGCTCGTCGACTGGCGGGTCAACTCGTCGATGAAGCTGGAGCGCAACGAGGACTACTGGCGCACCGACGCCGACGGCAACCAGCTCCCCTACCTGGACGAGCTCGAGTTCCAGCCCACGCCGGAGGCGCAGCAGCTGCAGAACGGCCTCGAGGCCGGCAGCGTCGACGCCTTCCACGTGTCGAGCAACACGAACGCGCTGATCATCGAGGACCTGCGCGAGCAGGCCGAGGCCGGCGAGATCAACCTGACGGAGTCCGACGACTTCGCCGAGGTCGGCTTCACGATGCTGAACACGACGAAGCCGCCGTTCGACAACATCCTCGCCCGCGAGGCCGCGGCCGCCGCGGTCGACCGCGAGAACATCAACGAGATCACCAACAACGGCATCCCCGAGCTGGCCAACGGCCCCTTCGCCGAGGGCGCCCTGGGCTACGTCGAGGACTCCGGCTACGACGGCTACGACCCCGAGCTGGCCAAGGAGAAGGTCCGGCAGTACGAGGAGGAGACCGGCCAGGAGCTCGAGTTCACCATCTCGGCGGTCCAGGACAGCTCGCTGCTCCAGCAGGTCGAGCTGGCCAAGGCCGACTACGAGGCGGCCGGGATGAAGGTCAACGTGACCACGCTCGAGCAGTCGGCGCTGATCACGACCGCCATCGAGAAGAACTTCCAGGCGATCACCTGGCGGAACTACCCCGGCCAGGACCCGGACACCCTGTACGTCTGGTGGTACGGCGCCGGGAACCCGGTGAACTTCATGGGCTTCGACGACCCCGAGGTCAACGACCTCCTCGACCGGGGCCGCGTCACCGCCGACGAGGCCGAGCGGAAGCAGATCTACGAGGACCTCAACCGTGAGCTGAACAAGGAGAAGTACCAGCTCTGGGCCTCGTGGACGATCTGGGCGATCCCCACGGCGAGCGACGTGCACGGCATCGTCGGCGCCCGCCCGGTGGGCACCGACGGCGAGGACGACTACACCGGCCTCGCCCTCGGCGTCGACCCGGCCCTCATCTGGAGGGAGCAGTAGTGAGCGGGCTGCTCGGCCCGGCCCCCCGTGCGGGGGCCGGGCCGGTCGGCCGTCCCGACCGTCGCCCCGACGGCTGCCTGCGGGAGGGCTAGATGCACCTCGCCCGCGAACTGGGGAAGCGGGTCATCGGGCTCGTGGTGGTGGTGCTGCTCGTCACGCTGTTCACCTCGTTCCTGCTCACGCTGGTACCGGGTGACCCCGTCGACACGCTGATCCCCGTCCCCGACGAGAACGAGATCGTCCTCGAGCGCAAGGCCCAGGTGCGCGAGCGCCTCAACCTCGACGAGCCGTTCCCGGTGCGCTACGTCGCCTGGCTCGGCGACTTCGTCACCGGCGACATGGGCAGCTTCTTCCGGGTCACCGACGAGGACCCGGTCGCCGACCGGGTGAAGGACGCCCTGCCGGTGTCCCTCCAGCTCGTGGTGTACTCGCAGATCTTCGCCCTGGTGGTGGCCGTGCCCCTGGGCGTCCTGACCGCCTACCGGGCGGGCAGCCGGTTCGACCGGGCGACCAACGCCACGGCGTTCGGGATGCTGGCGCTGCCGAACTTCGTGCTCGCCCTGGTGCTCGCCTACTACGTGGGCGTCTGGCTGGGATGGCTGCCGGTGAACGGCTACGTGCCGTTCTCGGAGGACCCGGCCGAGCACGTCCGGCACATGATCCTCCCGACCATCACGCTGGCCGCCAGCCAGATCGCCGTCTACATGCGGCTGCTGCGCAGCGACATGGTGGCCACGCTGCAGGAGGACTTCATCCAGATGGCCCGGTCGAAGGGCATCTCCGACCGGCGGGTGCTGTGGCGCCACGCCCTGCGGCCCTCCAGCCTCACGATCCTCACGGTGGCCGGCCTCAACGTCGGCGCCCTCATCGGCGGCGCCGTGGTGGTGGAGATCATCTTCCGCCTGCCGGGCATGGGCACCGAGCTCGTGCAGGCCATCCTCAGCCGCCAGTACGTCGCCCTCCAGGGCTTCGTGGCGATCATCGCCATCTTCTACGTGCTGGTGAACTTCCTGGTGGACATCCTCTACACCGTGCTGGACCCCCGCATCCGGCACGCACGGGCGAGGTGAGCGATGGAGACCATCGAAGCCGACGTCGTCACCACCCCACCCGAGCAGGTGGAGGTGTCGGCGACGCGCAAGCTCGGCCCGATCGGGTGGCTGTCGGTCGGCTGGCTGGTGTTCATCAGCCTGGCCGCCATCCTGGCCCCGATCCTGCCGCTGGCCGACCCTGACAAGAGCTTCGGACGGGAGGTCGCACGGAAGGGCCCGGGCATCCCCGGCCACCTGCTGGGCGGCGACTCCATCGGCCGCGACATGCTGTCCCGGCTCATCTTCGGGGCTCGCACGTCGCTGCTGATCGCCGTCGGGGCCGTGCTGCTGGGGCTCGTGGTGGGCGGCCTGCTCGGGCTGCTGGCCGGCTACGTCAGGGGCAAGCTCGACACGATCCTCACCACGCTGTTCAACGTGTTCCTGTCGATCCCGGCGCTGGTGCTGGCCCTGTCGCTGGTGGCCGTGCTGGCCCCGACCGACACGGGCGACGGCGGCAGCCCCGTGTCCCACACCCGACGTGTCCTGGTGCTGATCCTGGCGCTCGGGATCGTGACCATCCCCATCCTCGGGCGGATCACCCGGGCGTCGACGCTGTCGTGGGCCGAGCGGGAGTTCGTGAAGGCCTCCGAGGTGTCGGGCGCCCGGCCGGTCCGGATCATGTTCCGGGAGGTCCTGCCCAACGTGTTCCCGGCGATGATGTCGATCACCCTGCTCGGCATCGCCGTCGCCATCGTGGCGGAGGGCAGCCTGGCGCTGCTGGGCGTCGGCATCACCGAGGAACCCACCTGGGGGAACATGATCGAGACGGGTCGCAAGTTCCTGCGGGACGCACCCCACATCGTGTTCCTCCCCTCGGCGGCCATCTTCTTCACGGTGATGGCGCTCAACTACCTGGGCGACGTGATCCGCGCCCGGTTCGACGTGCGGGAGGCAGCGCTGTGAGCGGCCCGAACGCAGCCGGCTCGTTCTCCCCGGACGGCGAGCGGCCGAACAACGGGGTGTCGGGCACGCCGCTCCCCCGCGAGCACGAGACGCAGACCCGCCGCCTCATCGAGGTCGACGACCTGCGCACGGGGTTCAAGACGGCCCGGGGCCTGGTGCGGGCCGTCGACGGCGTGTCGCTCACCCTCGACCGGGGGCGCACGCTCGGCATCGTGGGCGAGTCCGGGTCGGGCAAGACCGTGCTCAGCCGGTCGATCATGGGCCTGCTGCCCAAGCGCAACGTCGTGCGCGAGGGCACCGTGCACTACAACGGCCTGGAGCTGGTCGGCGCGCCGGACGCGAAGGTCCGCGACCTGTGGGGCGCCGAGATGGCGATGATCTTCCAGGACCCGATGACGTCGCTGAACCCGGTCCTGAAGATCGGCAAGCAGATCACCGAGGGCATGCGGTTCCACCTCGGCATGGACCGGCAGACCGCCGACAAGAACGCCCTGTCGCTGCTGCGCGAGGTCGGCATCCCCGAGCCCGAGCGGCGGCTCAAGCAGTACCCGCACGAGCTGTCGGGCGGCATGCGCCAGCGCATCATGATCGCGGTGGCGCTGGCCTGCGGGCCCAAGCTGCTGTTCGCCGACGAGCCGACCACGGCCCTCGACGTGACCGTCCAGGCCCAGATCCTCAACCTGCTCCAGCGCGAGCAGCGCGAGCGCGACATGGGCATGATCCTGGTCACCCACGACCTGGGCGTCGTGGCCGGCCGCACCGACGAGATCGCGGTGATGTACGCCGGGCAGGTGGTCGAGAAGGCGGCGACCGCCACGCTGTTCCGGCACGTGCAGCACCCGTACACGGAGGCGCTGCTGCGCTCGATCCCGTCGATGGACGCGCCGAGCCACAGCCGGCTCCAGGCCATCCCGGGCCGGCCGCCCGACCTGGTCAACCCGCCGCCGGCCTGCCGGTTCGCCCCGCGCTGCCCCTACGCGCGGGACAAGTGCCGGCAGGAGGCGCCGCCGCTGCTGGAGCTGGAGCCCGGGCACGCGTTCCGCTGCTGGTTCCCGGTGCGCGCCAGCGCCGACGCGGTCGAGGCGGCGGCCGCCGAGCTCCGGGCGGGGCAGGACGCCGGCACCGACGGCGGCGAGACCCAGGTCGCGGTGCGCGGCGACGGTGAGAACGAGGGAGGGGACTGATGGCAGGCACCGGCACCGCCCACCTGCGGGCGCCCGAGGACGCGCTGCTGCGGGTCGAGGACCTGGTGGTCGAGTTCCCGACGCGCAACGGCAAGGTGCACGCCGTGTCCGGCATCTCGCTCGACATCCTCCCCGGCGAGACGCTGGGGCTGGTGGGCGAGTCGGGCTGCGGCAAGTCGACCACGGGGCGGGCGATCATCCAGCTGCCCCGCCCCACCGGGGGCTCGGTGCAGTTCGAGGGCGTCGACCTCACCCGCTTGAGCGGGAAGGCGCTGCGGCACCGGCGCACGAAGCTGCAGTTCATCTTCCAGGACCCGATCTCGTCGCTGAACCCGCGGCGCCGGGTGCGCGACATCCTGGCCGAGCCCATGCGGATCTGGAAGCGGGGCGACAAGGACCACCAGGAGAAGGTGGTGCGGGAGACCCTCGACGCCGTGGGCCTCGACCCCGACACCGCCATGGACCGCCGGCCGCACCAGTTCTCGGGCGGCCAGTGCCAGCGCATCTCGATCGCCCGGGCGCTCGTCACCGAGCCGAGCCTGCTGATCTGCGACGAGCCGGTCTCCGCGCTCGACGTGTCGGTGCAGGCCCAGATCCTCAACCTGCTCGAGGACCTGAAGGCCCGCTACGGCCTGACGCTGGTGTTCATCGCCCACGACCTGGCCGTCGTGAAGAACGTGTCGGACCGGGTGATGGTCATGTACCTCGGCAAGGTGTGCGAGGTGGCGCCGCCGGACCGGCTCTACAAGCAGCCGGCGCACCCCTACACCTCGGCGCTGCTGCGGTCGATCCCGGTGCCGGACCCGGCGGTCCGGCCCCAGGAGCAGCCGGCGCTGGAGGGCGAGCTGCCCTCGCCGCTCGACCCGCCGTCGGGCTGCCGCTTCCGGACCCGCTGCCCGCTGGCCCAGGAGCGCTGCGCCACCGAGGAGCCCCAGGTCCGGGAGGTCGGCCCCGGCCACTACGTGGCCTGCCACTTCCCGCTGTCGTCGGGAGCCGCGGCACCGCAACCGGTGGAGGTGCACGCAGGCCAGCCCGCCTGAGGCGGCCGGAGGAGATCGATCCGAGGCCCACCACGAAACCACCGGGGGGTGACCACGTGGCCAAAGCCCGGCGTGCCCGCCTCGATCCCGAGGCCCGGCGCGCCCAACTCGTCGAGACGGCACGGGGACTGTTGGAGGAGCGCGGCATCGGGACCATGTCCGTCGAGGACGTGGCCGACGCCGCGGGGGTCTCCCGTTCCCTGGTCTACGCCTACTTCGGCGACCGCGACGGCCTCGTCGCCGAGGTGTACCTGGGCGTGCTCGCCGAGCTCGACCGGGCGATGGCGCCGTACCTGGCCCACGACGCGCCGACCTCGGTGGACGCGCTCCGGCAGGTGGTGGAGTGCTGCCTGCGCTTCGCCCGCGACCAGCCGGCGGCGTGGCGCCTCCTGGTGACCGACAGCGTCCGGCGGCACCCGGCGATCGTGCGCTCGCGGACGAAGCGGGTGGCGGCGCTGTCGCTGGTGTCCCGGGCCGGCGAGGGCTGCGGGGCGATGGGCGACGCGCTGGTGGCCGACGCCATCCTCGGGCTCCTCGAGGCGGGCGTCCTGCACTGGCTCGACCACTCCGACCTCCCCGTCGAGGAGGCAGCTGCGCTGCTGGCCGACATCCTCTGGTCGGGGCTGCGCGGCGTCTCCGCGGCCGGCTGACGGGCGGCTCGCGGCCGACCACCGGCGCGGCCGCCGACGTTCCGGCCGCGCCCAGGCCCTTCACCGGCCGAGGAAGGCGTCGACCTCGTCGGGGTCGGTGATGAGCAGGACCCGCAGCGACGTGGTCGTCGACGGGGTGACCACGGCGTCCTCCGCGGCGGCGGCCAACGCGTCGTGGAGCGTGGCCAGGGCGTCGGTGTCGAGGCGGGGTGCAGCCGGCGGGTGCTCACGCAGCAGCGCCAGGGTCGGCACGTCGATCAGCGCCTGCCGGGCGTGGTCCCGCAGCGCCTCCGGGGTCAGGCCGCCCAGGCCCCGGGCGGCGGTGGCCGACCGCTCCAGCAGCTCGTCGTCCAGCTCGATCCGGTCGGCACCCTCCAGCTGCGCGACCAGCGCGTCGTAGGCGGCGGCCGCGGCCGGCCGGTCGCCGACGTCGTACCGGGCGATCTCCTCCCCCGGCAGGTCGAGCTCGGACGGCGCCGGGTGCCAGACGAACGAGTCGACCACGAGCACCAGGACGGCCTCGACCGTGCCGCGGTCGGCGAGCCGCTGGTCGGCGACGTAGTTGAGGTTGTCGGCGGGCAGGACCACGGGGATGCCCCGGGCCTCGAGCTGCGCGGCCAGGGCCGAGTGGTGGAGCCCGATGGAGAGCTGGCCCTTGGTGGTGAGCAGGACCGGGCCGGTGAGCTCGTCGCGGTGGGCGGCGATGCCGTCCGCCAGCGACTCGTAGGCCTCGCGGCGCACCTCGGACTGCATGGCGTAGAGGGTGTTGGCCGGGCGGTCGACGGCCAGTCCCACGACCGGCAGGGCGGCCACCACCGCCACGGCCGCGCCGGCGGCCACGACCCCGACCCACGGCCGCGCCGGCAGGCGGTCCCGCCACCGACCCGCCCTGCCGGCGACGCCGGGCAGCACGCGGCCGGAGGCGACGGCCCGAACCGCCTCGACGACCACCAGCGCCAGCACGAGCGCCGTGCAGAACGTCAGCGGCCAGACCCAGTGGTAGAACTCGCCGCGGAACGCCTCGGCGCTGGTCGGGGTGTTGCTCGAGCTCACGTAGCCGGCCAGCGCCAGGACGCCGACCAACACGGCCAGCAGCGCCCGGGGCGCGCCGCCCGGGCGCCGGGCCCAGCGCACGCCGGCGACCGTCACCACGGCGACCACCAGCCCCGCCGTCACCCAGGTGAGCGGACGCGGCTCGGGGTAGAGGTCGGTGAAGGGGCGGAAGTCGGTCCGGCCCAGCAGCGGCGGCCACCCGAACACGTGGACCAGGTGGTCGACCGCCGTGGCGGTCCCCTGCGCGTCGCGGTCCGTGTCGCCGCCGAACTCGAGCAGCGCCGACAGGTTGGGGTACCTGCCGAAGAGCTGCTGGACCACGACCGGCAGCCACAGCACGCCGCCGACCACGCCCGCCCCGAGCAGCGCCCGGCGCCGCGGCCGTGTGAGGCCACCGCTGCACCACCAGTTGGTGGCCACGCCGGCCGCCAGGGCGACACCGAGCACCAGGCTCAGCGGCCCGACGGCCAGGTGCATCTGGACGGCGAACGACAGCACGCCGGCGGCCAGCGGCAGGAGCCGGTCGTCGCCGGCCAGCAGCGCCCACACGAGGACCGCGGCCAGGAACGCCGGGTAGCCGCTGAACACCGAGCTGAGCGGGTTCACCAGCGACGCCGCGCCCCGGGTGAAGACCACCAGCGACGTCGCCACCGCCGCCACCACGGCCACCCGCGGGCCGAGACGGCGGAACACGACCCACGGCACCAGCAGCGACACCGCACCCGAGACGAGGACGGTAAAGGTCAGCATCCCCGCCGTGGGGCCGAGCGCCCGCACGAAGGGGGCCAGGCCGTAGAACGCCCACGGCCCCAGGTGGTCGACGTGCGCCTCGTCGTCGCCGCCGTAGTAGCGGGAGAACGACGGCTGCCCGGTGAGCGGGGTCCGCTCGGTGCCGGCGTCGTAGGCCCGCAGGGCGATGAAGGCGTTGTCGGTCGCGGGCACCCAGTCCGGCAGGAAGTGGGCCGCGGCCAGCAGCGGCGCCAGCAGGAGCGCGGCCGCCAGCAGCGCCGCGACCCAGCGGCCGGTGCGGTCGAGGTCGCGGAGCCGGTGGACGGGCGGCGACGCCCCGGCCGCTCCCCCGCCGTCGTCCGTCGCCTCCTGCGCCTCGCCCAACGCTCCCGCCTCGTTCGCCTCGTCCCCCTCGTCCGCCTTGTCGCCGCCGGTGGCCGTCCTGGCCTCGGCGGCGAGTGCGGGCGCGCTCATGCGCGCGCTCCGTCACCGTGTCGCACTCGGAGTCCCCCCTGGGTCGCCCAGGACCCCCACCGTGGCCGCCGTTCGCGCCCGAGTCAAGGCACCCCCGGGCAGTCCTGTGGGCAGCGCGCCACCCGGTAAGGTCGTCCGAATATGGCTACACCTCCCGCGCACGAGATCGACGACAAGGCGACCTACCGGGTCGACATCGACACGGACAAGGGCACCATCGTCCTGGAGCTCGATCCGAAGCTGGCGCCCGTCACGGTCAACAACTTCGTCGCGCTGGCCCGCCAGGGCTACTACGACGGGCTCACCTTCCACCGGGTGGTGCCCGAGTTCGTGATCCAGGGGGGCTGCCCCGAGGGCAGCGGGCGGGGTGGCCCCGGCTACCGGTTCGCCGACGAGCCGGTGCTGGGTGAGTACACGCTGGGCGCCGTGGCGATGGCGAACGCCGGCCCCAACACCAACGGCTCGCAGTTCTTCATCTGCATCGACGACTGCACGCAGAAGCTCGACAAGGCCTACAACCTGTTCGGGTACGTCACCGAGGGCATCGAGGTGACGACGCAGATCCGCCAGGGCGACAAGATGCACTCGGTGAAGGTCACCGAGCAGCCGCCCGCCGCCTGACGGTCCGGCGCACGCCCGCACCCGTACGAGGTCCGGACACGGCCGGCGGTCCCCCAGGGTGACCGCCGGCCGTGTCGTTTCCTAGCCTCCCCGGCATGGACGACGGCAACGGGTCGAACGTCGCGGACCTGCACGAGCGCATCGCCGCCGAGGCCGGCGACAGGCCGTGCATCGTGCAGGGGGACACCCGCCTGAGCTGGGCCGACGTCACCGACCGCACCCGGCGGCTGGCCGCCGTCCTCGCCGACGCCGGCATCGGCATCCAGAGCGAGCCGATGGGCGTCGAGCCGTGGGCGTCGCCCCACGACCACGTCGCCCTCTACCTGCACAACGCGCCCGCCTACCTCGAGGGGATGCTCGGGGCCTGGAAGGCCCGGGCGGTGGGCATCAACGTCAACT
>DATCLV010000005.1:0-6459 GCA_036563745.1 Acidimicrobiales bacterium
GACCACCAGCGTGCCCCCGAACGGCAGCGCCGACATCGGCGGCTGCCAGGCGTGCACCACCTCGACGCTGGCCTTCCGGAGCACCGCCTCGTGCAGGGCCCAGCGGAGCGCGACGGCCGCGTCCTGGGAGTCGTCGACGCCCACCACGATGCGCCCGCCGGTGGCGAGCGGGTCGGCGGGGATCACGGGCGCGACGGCGTCGTCTGACATGGCCTCACCCTACGCCCGGGCCCGTGGTGGGCCGGTGACCGGGCCGGCGCCACCGGCGCCACCGCCCGGCTGCACGGCTACATCGACTTCGGCGCGGCGAAGACCTCGCGGACCATCGGCTCGAAGTGCTCGAGCGGGTACGTCTCGGCCTCCGGGTCGAACGCCACCTGGTCCCACTCGTCGGCGAACTGGGCCGCCAGGTCGTACCAGGGCTCGCCCTCGTACTTGGCCCGGGCGTTCGAGTCGCCGCCGAAGTGGTGGTAGTAGTGCTTGCCCTGGAAGTCCTGGTGGGCCTTGATCGCCTGGTACACCTCGTCGCGCACGTAGGGCTTGAGGATCTCGGCGGCGATCGCCGGGTGGTTCCAGACGCTGATCGCCTTGCCGATGTCGTGGCACAGCGACGCCACGATCATCTCCTTGTCGGCGCCGGCCTTCTCGGCGAGCGTCGCCGTCTGCAGGCCGTGGACCAGCTGGTTCGTCCCGAACCCGTCGACGATGCCCTCGAGGTCGCGGAGCAGCGACAGGATGCGCTCCGCCACGCGGGGCTGGTTCTTCATCGTCTCCGCCCCGATCACCGCCCACTGCTCGGCGGTGGACTCGTCCATCCGGGTGAAGGTGGTCGCCATCGGTCGTTCCCCCGTGGTCCGTACGACGTGGTGGCCCCCATCATGCCTGCTCCCGCCGAAATTGGGTGATTCCGCGTTGCTCCACAACGCGGAATCACCCAATTTCGGTCAGGGGCGGAGCGACCAGAGCACCGACACCGCCAGCAGGGCGAACACGCCCGCCGCGGCCTGCTGGATCCGGTGGATCGGCAGGCGGGCGGCCAGCTGGCGGCCCACCGACGCGGCGATGCCGGCCACCGACCACAGCGCCAGCAGCGCCCCCACCGCCACCATCACGGGCTCGCCGGTCGAGGCCGCCATGCCGGCGGTGGCGAACTGGGTGAGGTCGCCCCACTCGGCCACCACGATCACCCCGAAGCTGCCCACCACCGCGGCCCGCGCCGACGGGAGCACGGCGGTGGCGGAGCCCCGACGCGCCGCCTTGCCGCCGGCGGCGCCCTCGTCGGCGCCTTCGAGCTCCTCCAGCTCCTCCTCGATCTCCTCCTCAAGGTCATCCCCGCCCGACCGGGCGCTGCGCCACAGCACCACCGCGCCCGCCGCGAACAGCACCGCGGTCGCCACCGCCACCGCCGTCTCCGGCAGCAGCGTGAGCAGCCCGCCCGCCGCCACCGCCACCGTGACGTGGATCGCGAACGCGGCGGCCGCCCCGCACCACACCGGCAACGGCCGCTGGTAGCGGGTCACCAGCACGATCGTGGCGATCATCGTCTTGTCGGGCAGCTCCGCCGGGAACACGGCGGCGAAGGCCTTCAGGGCGGCGGCAGGGTCCATGGGGAGCGGTGAGAGGGAGAACGCTGTGCCGAGCGCAATCCGGGGGCGGACGCGCACCGGCGCCCCACCGTGGCCGACGGCCACGGCGAGGCGCCAGTTCGCAGTGCGTTCAGGTGAGGGTGACCTCGACCGGACGGCTAGGCCGTCGGCTCGAGCTGCCGCTCGCGCTCCACCGTCGGGGTGGCGTCGTCGTCGCCCTCGCCCGGCTCGGCGTGGCCCTCCACGTCGATGTTGGGGAGCAGCCGGTCGAGCCACTTCGGCAGCCACCAGTTGCGGTCGCCCAGCAGCTCCATGGTGGCGGGCACCAGCAGCATGCGGACCACGGTGGCGTCGAGCAGCACGGCCGTCGCCAGGCCGACGCCCATCAGCTTCACGATCCGGTCCGGCTCGAACAGGAAGGCGCCGAACACGAACACCATGATCAGCGCCGCCGCCGAGATGACCCGGGCCGTGGCGGCCAGGCCGTCGGCGACCGAGGTGCGGCTGTCCCCGGTGCGGTGCCACTCCTCCCGGATGCGGGACATGAGGAACACCTCGTAGTCCATGGACAGGCCGAAGACGATGGCGAACATCATCATCGGGATCCACGGCTCGATCGGGGCCGACTCGAAGTTGAGGATGCCGCCCAGCCAGCCCCACTGGAACCCGGCGACGATCACGCCGTAGGCGGCGCCGATCGACAGCAGGTTCATGATGACCGCCTTCAGCGGCACCAGGACCGAACGGAACACGGTCATCAGCAGCAGGAACGACAGCACCAGCACGGCGCCGAGGAAGTAGGGCATCCGGTCGGCGAGGTAGCGGGTGAAGTCGACGTTGACGGCCACGCCGCCCGACACCTTCACGTCGAGCCCCGTGCCCTCGGTGACCGGGGGCAGCACGTCGTCGCGCAGGCGGTTGACCAGGTCGGTGGTCGCCTCGTCCTGCGGGGCCGTGGTGGGGATGACGTTCCAGGCCAGGGCCGCGCCGTCCTCCGAGGGGAACGACGCCACGGAGGCGACGCCGTCGTCGGCCTCGACGGCGGCGGTGACCTCGTCGACGGTCGCCTGGTCGAGGCCCTCAGGGGCCAGCGAGACGAGCATCAGGGGGCCGTTGTAGCCCGGGCCGAAGCCCTCCGACAGGAGGTCGTAGGCCTGGCGGGTGGTGGTGTCCTCGGCGTAGTTGCCCTCGTCGGACATGCCCAGCCGCATGGCGAAGATCGGGAGGGCCAGCACGACCAGGGCGAGGCCCGACACGAGGGCCGACGTCCACGGCCGGTGCTGGATGACCCGGCTCCACCGGTAGGCCAGCGTCTGGCGCAGGTCCTTCTGCTCCCGCCGCTCGACCGTCTTCATGAGCGGCGGGATCGGCAGCTTCTCGATGGTGTCGGCCGCCCCGACGCCGAACTTGCGCAGGACCGCCGCGATCAGGCCCGGCAGGACCAGCAGGATGGCGATCATCGGGCCGAAGCCCAGAGCGTCGACGCCGACGCCGGCGCCGATCAGGCCGAGCGCCACGAACGCGGAGGCCACGAGGCCGCGGCGGCGGGTCACCTCGATGTTGGTGCCGGCGAAGCCCAGCAGGGCGGGCACCAGCGTGACCGACGCCAGCATCGTGAGCGCCACCACCGTGGACACGCCGACGGCGAGGCCGGTGACGAAGCTCAGCCGCATCACGATCATGCCGATGATCGAGATGACGACGGTCGTGCCGGCGAAGATCACCGCCCGGCCGGCGGTGTCGACCGCGATGGCGATCGACTCCCGGATGCTGTGGCCCCGGTGCAGGTTCTCCCGGTACCGGGTGACGATGAACAGGGCGTAGTCGATGCCGACGCCCAGGCCGATCATGATGCCGAAGATCGAGGCGAAGCTCGGCGGATGGAAGATGAAGCTCAGGAACCCGGCGATGATGCCGCCGGACGCGATGCCGGCGATGGCGGTGCCGATCGGCACGCCCATGGCCAGCACCGAGCCGAACGCCACGATCAGGATGAAGATGGCGAACGCCAGGCCGAGCAGCTCGGAGGTCGGCTCCTCGAACTCGCCGAGCACGGCGCCGCCGAGCTCGACCTGCAGCCCGTCGAGCTGCTCCTCGTCGAGGAAGTCCTTGTAGAGCTTGTTGACCTCTTCACCGGTCTCGGTGAACTCCGCCTCGTCGAGATCGGGGTCGAGGTCGACGGTCGCGAACGCGATCTGGTTCGCGTAGTCGCCCTCGAACGCGATCTGGCGCGCCGCCTCGGGTGAGTCCCCGTAGGGGCTCCCGACGCGGGCCACGCCCTCGACGTCGGCGACCTCGGCGAAGAACCTCTCCATCGTCTGGCGGACCTCGGGGTCGTCGACCCCCTGGTCGGCCTGGAAGACGATGGTGCCGCCGAAGCCGGCGCCGGCGCCCCCGAAGTTGTCCTCCAGGAGCTCCGCACCCTGCGCCGACTCGAACCCGGGCAGCGACCAGTCGGCGCTGGTCGAGGGCCCTCCGAGCGCGCCGTACAAGATGCCGTTACCTATGACGAGGCCGATCACCCATGACAGGACGACGGCCCATCGGTGGTCGTGACACCACCGGCCGAGACGTGAAAACACGAGGATCTCCAAACGATCCAGGGGAGCTGTGTCCAGCCCACTCCAGCGGGACGTAGCGAACCTACAGGTGTTCGCTTCCGACTCGGAATGCCTTATCCGGTGTTCCTTGTCACACCCTGACGGGTGATATCCGTGGAACTCGACTGGAACGCGCTGTCAGGTCATCGAGCGCAGAAGGTCGAGCTGGCGCCGCGCGTACGTCGGTTCCTCGGTCCAGCGGTTGGCGGCCTCCCAGGCGTAGGAGGCCCGGAGCGCGGCGAACCACTCGGCGTCGTCGAGCCCGCTGGCCCGCCGCGGCAGGGTCACGAGGTCGAAGACCGAGGCGTCGACCCGGGCCTCGTCCCAGCCGAGCAGCACGGCCCGCCCGTCGACGATGCGGATGTTGCCGGGCCGCGGGTCGCCGTGGACCACCGACCGGGGCAGGTGGGCGACCTCGGCCCACGCCGCCCGGCAGCGGCGCACGGCGTCGGGCGGCATCGCCGACACCGACACGTTGTCGCCGCTCTCGTAGGTGAGCAGGTCGGCCGACGACCGGGAGCCCGGCCGCTGCGGCCAGCCGCCGCTCACGTGGTGGAGCCGGCGCATGGTGGCCGCCACCAGCTCCCAGTCCTCGTCGCTGCGGGGCTGGTGGCCGTCGACGACCTCCATCACGAGGCAGCCGCCCCAGTGCAGCGCGCCGGTGCCGTCGCGGCCGCCCCAGCCCTTGCGGGTGGGCAGGAGGGCGGGGACTCCGACGTCGCAGCGGGACAGCCAGTCGAGCAGCGTGGCCTCCCACTCGAGGGCGAGGGTGCGGACGCGGCTCAGCCGGGCGACGTAGGGCCGGTCGTCGATGGCGACCACCGCCAGCCGGTTGCGGTGGCCGTCGGAGAGGCGGCGCACCACGCGCCAGTCGTCCGACCACGCGTAGAGCGCGTCCCAGCTCGGTTCGGGGGTGTCGTCGTGCAGTCCTGTCGCGTAGGTCCGTCCCACCTGGAGTCCGCTCGTCGCCGCCACTGTCGCGCGAGCCCCAAGTATCACCGGGCGGATCAGCCGCGGCGAGCGAGGTGCTGCCGCAGCACGTACTGCAGGATCCCGCCGTGCTGGTAGTAGGCCGCCTCGGTGGGCGTGTCGATGCGGACGGTGACGGCGACGTCCTGCTCGCCGATGCGGACCGACCGGGTGGCGCCGATCAGCGTGACCGGGTCGGTGCCGGCCAGCCCGGTGATCGACACCTCCTCGGTGCCGTCGACGCCGAGGTCGGCGAACGTCGTGCCGGGCAGCAGCTGGAGGGGCAGCACGCCCATGCCGATGAGGTTCGACCGGTGGATGCGCTCGAAGCTCTCGGCGATGACGGCCTTCACGCCGAGCAGCGCGGTGCCCTTGGCCGCCCAGTCGCGCGACGACCCCGAGCCGTACTCCTTGCCGGCCAGCACGACCAGCGGGACACCCTCGGCCCGGTACCGCTCGGCGGCGTCGTAGATCGACAGCTGCTCGCCGGAGGGCTGGTGGACGGTGACCCCGCCCTCGGTGCCCGGGGCGAGCTTGTTGCGGATGCGCCGGTTGGCGAACGTGCCGCGGATCATCACCTCGTGGTTGCCGCGGCGGGCGCCGTAGGAGTTGAAGTCCTTCCGCTCGACGCCCTGCTCGATGAGCCAGCGGCCGGCGGGGCTGTCGGGGTGGATGGCGCCGGCGGGCGAGATGTGGTCGGTGGTGACGCTGTCACCCAGCAGGGCCAGCACCCGGGCGCCGACCACGTCGGCCAGCGGCGGCGGGTCGGCGGGCAGGCCGTCGAAGTAGGGCGGCCGCCGCACGTAGGTGGACGACGGGTCCCACTCGTAGACCCCGCCGGAGGGCACGGGCAGGTCGCGCCAGCGGTCGTCGCCGGTGAACACCTCGCCGTACGCGGCCCGGAACATGTCGGAGGCGAGCGCCCCCTCGATCACGGCGGTGACCTCGGCCGGGTCGGGCCAGATGTCGCGCAGGTGGACGGGCTCGCCGTGGGGGTCGCGGCCGAGCGGCTCCTCGAGCAGGTCGACGTCCATCGTCCCGGCGAGGGCGTAGGCCACGACCAGCGGCGGCGAGGCCAGGTAGTTCATGCGGACGTCGGGGTTGATGCGGCCCTCGAAGTTGCGGTTGCCGGACAGGACCGACACGAGCGCCAGGCCGTGCTCCTCGACCGCCTGGGCGATCGGGCCGGGCAGCGGGCCCGAGTTGCCGATGCAGGTGGTGCAGCCGAAGCCGACCACGTCGAAGCCGAGCTTGGCGAGCGGCGCCAGGAGCCCGGCGCGGTCGAGGTAGTCGACGACGACCTT
>DATCLV010000013.1:0-3985 GCA_036563745.1 Acidimicrobiales bacterium
CCCACGTGTAGTCCGCCCGCTCGAGCACGTACGGGATCCACCCGATGCCGCCCTCCGACAGGGCGACCCGCAGGCGGGGGAACTTGTGGAACACCGGCGACAGCAGCAGGTCGACGGTCGTGAACTGGGAGTTCATGCCGAACAGGGCGATGGCGATGGCGAAGTTGGCGTCCGGGGCGACCTCGGGGGCGCCGCCGGTGCCGAAGTGCATGCACAGCGGGAGGTCGGCGTCCTGGGCGGCGGCGAGGAACGGGTCCCAGTGGTCGCCGTGGAACGACGGGAGCCCGAGCCGGTGGGGCGCCTCGGTGAACGTGATCGCCCTGGCGCCCTTCGCCGCGGTGCGCTCGACCTCGCGCACCGACGCCTCGACGTCCCAGTAGGGCACCATCACCATGGGGATGAACCGGTCGGGCGCCGCGGCGCACCACTCGTCGAGGATGAAGTCGTTCCAGGCGACCACGCAGGCCTCGGCCAGCTCCTTGTCGGAGGCGGCGTAGAACGTCGAGCCGGCGAAGCCGGGGAACGACGGGAAGCACATCTGGGCGTGGATCCCGTCGGTGTCCATGTCGGCGAGGCGGGCCCGGACGTCGTAGCAGCCGGGCAGCATGTCGTCGTAGCGCACCGGGTCGAGGCCGAAGTCCTTGGGGTCCTTGCCCGCGACGGCGTTGAGGCCGATGGTGGGGATGAGCTTCCCGTCGAAGCTCCACACCTCGTGGCCGGCCTCGGTCTCGACGATCCGGGGCCCGGCCTCCTGGTGCTTGGCCGGCAGCCGGTCGGTCCAGACCGACCGGTGCTCGATCACGTGGTCGTCGACCGAGATGACCTGGACGTCGTCACGCAGCATGGTGCAGCCCCCTGTGGTGGCCCCCTCGACCACCCGCGGTTAAGAGTACACTCTTTCTCGCCCGTTGTCCCCCAGCGTCCCGGCGGCTCACACCACGCCGCCGGAGATCTTGGCGTCGACGATCGCCTCGTCGTCGAAGCCCAGGCCGCGCAGCACGTCCTCGGTGTCGGCCCCGAACTCCGGCGCCGGGCCCAGCGTCGGTGCCGCCCGGTCGAACTGCACCGGCGACGCCACCAGCGGCAGCGCCTGACCGCCCGGGTAGACGACGGTCTGCACGAAGCCGTTCGCCTGCGCCTGCGGGTCCTCCAGCAGCTCGCTGACGTGCTGCACCACGTCCCACTGGCCCTTCTGCCGGGCCAGCTCCACCCGCCACTCGTCGAGCGTCCTCTCGGCGAACGCCTTCTCCAACTCGGCGACGAGGTCCTCGTGGTGCTGGTGGACCGCCCCGTCCGCGAAGCGCGGGTCGTCGATCAGGTGGGGCCGCCCGACCACCTCCAGCACGCCCGTCCAGTAGCGGTCGAGCTGGAGCATGCACAGGCTCAGCCAGCGGCCGTCGGCCGTGCGGTAGTTGTTGACGAGCGGGTTGAGGACGAACGGCGGCTTCGGCGGCTCCTGGCTGGTGTCGTCGGTCGGGACCGGGAAGCCGGCCACCGCGGCGCCGACGATGCCCATCTGCATCGCCCACATCGCCGTGCCCATGAGCGCCACGTCGACCACGCCACCCTTGCCGGTGCGCTCCCGCCGCAGCAGCGCGCCGGCGACGCCGCCGGCCAGCGCCATCCCGCTCAGCGAGTCACCGAACGCGCCGGACGGCTGCCCGACCGGCCGGCCGTAGCCCGGCGGGGTGGCGGCCGCGGCGATGCCGCCGCGGGACCAGAAGCTGATGGCGTCGTAGCCGCCCCGGCCGGCCTCCTCGCCGCGGGGCCCGAACCCGGTGCCGCAGGCGTAGACGATCCGGGGGTTGCGGGCCTGCACGTCGGCGACGTCGATGCCCAGCTTGGCGCGGGCCTCGGGCAGGTAGCTGGTGAGGAACACGTCGGCCTCGGCCGCCAGGTCGAGGACGATCCCCCGCGCCCGCTCGTTGCCCAGGTCGAGGGCGATGCTGCGCTTGCCCCGGTTCCAGATCTCCCACGGGAACGACGGGCCGTCCGACACCACGCCCGCGTTGATGAGTCCACGCATCGGATCACCGGTCGGCGGCTCGACCTTGACGACCTCGGCACCCCAGTCGGCGAGCACTCCCCCGGCCGACGGGACGAACGCCCAGGCCGCAACCTCGAGCACCTTGATCCCCTCGAGCACGTCGTACACGGTGACCTCCCCCTGCGGCTGGCGACTTCCCATCCGCTGCGACGGGATTAGAGTAGCCTCAATAGCGGTCGGGTGAACGGGGGGACCAGTCGTGGGCGCATTCGGGTACGACGGCAAGCGGGTGCTCGTCATCGGCGGGGCGACGGGCATGGGAGCCGCAGCGGCGGCGCTCGTGACCCAGCTCGGCGGGAAGGTCGCCGTGATGGACGTGGCCGACGTGGGCTACCCCGCCGACGCGGTGGCGCGGGTCGACCTGCGCGACCGGGCCGCGGTGGACGCCGCCGTCGACGAGGTCGGCGGGCCGATCGACGGCGTCTTCGCCTGCGCCGGCGTCGCCGACGGCACGCCGGGCCTGATGACGATCAACTTCGTCGCGCAACGCCACGTCGTCGAGCGGCTCGTCGAGGCCGGCACGCTCGGCCGGGGTGGCTCGGTGGTGATGATCTCGTCGGTGGCGGGACTCGGCTGGCAGCAGGCGCTGCCCACCGTCCTCGACTTCCTGCGGGCCGACGGCTGGGACGCCGCCGTCGAGTGGGTCGAGGCCAACGGCGCCGACAACTACGGGTTCTCCAAGATGGCGATCAACGCCTACGTCGCCGACTCGGCGTTCCGGCTGCTGCAGCAGGGCATCCGCATCAACGCCGTGCTCCCCGGGCCCACCGACACACCGCTGGCCCGGGCCAACGCCGACACGTGGCTCACCTTCGGCGCCGACTACCGGGAGGCGGCCGGCGTCGACACCCTCGTGCCCGAGCAGATCGCCCACGCCATGGCCTTCCTCGGCAGCGACGCCGCCAGCGGGGTCAACGGGGTGACGATGCTCGTCGACCACGGGCACGTCAGCTCCGGGATCACGGGCTCCTTCGAGAACCCGATCGTCAAGCTGCTGCTGGGGATCCAGTGAGCGGCGCCGACCGCGACCGCACGACCGACCGCGACCGCACGCGAGCGAGGGGGACGGACCATGGCTGACCGCTGGGACTACGAGCTGTACCTCGACGGGAAGTGGACCAGCGAAGGGGCCACCGGCACGATCGACGTGATCGACCCGGCCACCGAGCAGACCATCGGGTCGGTCCCCGAGGCCTCCACCACCACGGCCGTCGCCGCCATCACCGCGGCGCGGAAGGCGTTCGACGAGGGGCCGTGGCCCTGGACCAAGCCGGCGCACCGGGCCGCCGCCCTGGTCAAGATGGCCGAGATCCTCGAGGCCCGGGCCGGCGACCTGCGGGAGCTCATCGTCGCCGAGACCGGCTCGACCGGCTTCATCACCGACTTCGTGCAGGCCGGCGGGTCGATCGGCATGTTCCGCTCGAACGCGGCGATCGTCGAGCACTCGTTCGGCTGGGTCGAGAACGGGCCGCCCGCCGGGCACCCCGGGGGCATGGCCGGCTCGGCCATCGTCCGCGAGCCCGTCGGGGTCGTCGCCGCCATCACCCCGTTCAACTTCCCGTTCATGCTGAACGTGGTGAAGGTGGCGCCCGCCCTCGCCGCGGGCTGCACCGTGGTGCTCAAGCCCCACCCGTGGACCCCGCTCGACGCCATGGTGATCGCCGAGGCCGCCGCCGAGGCCGGCATCCCGCCCGGCGTCCTCAACGTGATCACCGGCCACGCCGACGTGGGCGACGAGCTCACCTCCAACCCGATGGTCGACATGGTCACGTTCACCGGCTCGACCGCCACCGGCCGGCGCATCATGGCCTCGGCGTCGACCACGGTGAAGAAGCTGCAGCTCGAGCTGGGCGGCAAGAGCGCCCAGGTGGTGCTGGGCGACGTGTCCGAGGACCACGCCCGGTCGATCGGCTTCGGCGAGGTGCTGACCCACTGCGG
>DATCLV010000016.1:0-9043 GCA_036563745.1 Acidimicrobiales bacterium
GCCCTGCGGGCGGCCCACTCGGGCGAGGCCCGCGACGTCGAGGTGGCCGCCTACGAGCCGAAGATGAACGTCACCCCGAACGCGGTCGCTCTGAAGGACGACTAGCCGCGGGGGCCTCGCCACGACGGCCGGGCCGGCCGGGCAGCCGCCCCCTACGGCGCCACGGTGCCCGGGGCGGCCGGGCTGATCCGGGAGAGGTAGGCGGTCTCGTAGAAGCCGTCGGTGTCGGCCGCCACGAGGTCCTCGATGTCGCCGCCCTCCCCCAGCGCGCCCCGCAGCTGCTGGCACTGGTCGCCGAAGGTCTCGTAGCTGTCGCGCCACACGAGGTAGACGTCGTGGCCGTCGGCCAGCCGGCGGACCTCCTCGGCGATCGCGGCCGGGTCGGCGGCCGCCTGGCGGTCGGCGTAGTCGACCCAGTCGACCAGCTCGGCGCCCTCCAGCGTGGGGTACACGTACGCGGGCACGCCGTCGGGGATCTCGCGGGAGAACGCCGGGCCCAGCTGGTCCGGGCACGTGAGCACGATGTCGCCCGGCTGGGCGTGGGCCGCGACCTGCTCCCCCACCTGCCCGGCCTGGGTGCGCTCGTAGTAGAGGTTCCAGAACAGGCCCAGCAGCGACAGGCCCACGAGCAGGCCGCCGAGCGCCATGCGGGGCACGCCGGGCAGCCGTGACACCCCGACGCCGGCGGCGACCAGCACCAGCGGCACCACGACCGCGGCGTACCGGCTCTGGAAGGTGGCGGAGGTCGGGTAGGCCATGACCGCCCCGACCACGATGGTGGTGGCGGTGACGGTGAGGAGCGGCCGCACCAGCGGGGTGGTGCGCAGGTCGAGGACCAGCTCGGCGCCCCGGGCCCGCACCAGGAACAGGGCGAGCAGGCAGGCGGTCACGATGACCAGCCCGTAGAGCGCCGCCTCGTAGAGGTTGATGCCGCCGCCCAGGTCGGACAGCGACACGGCGACGATCGCCCCGGGCCGCATCGGCCCCGCCCACGGCGTGCCGGTGTGCTCGGCCTGGTAGAGGAAGCTCGGCACCCACGGCAGGAAGAAGAGGCCGCCGGCGGCCACGGCCACGATGACCTTCAGGGTGCTCGGGCGCGCCTCCCGGTCGGTCCACCAGTGCGCGAGCAGCAGCAGGCCGACGGCGCCCAGCAGCCAGATCGCCCAGTAGTGGCTGAGCAGCAGCAGGCCCGACACGACGGCGATGCCGACCAGCCGCGGCCACGTGGGACGGGCGGTCGACGCCTCGGCGGCCGCGGTCGCCCCGTGGCCCAGGGCGTCGGTCACCAGCAGGTAGCCGGCGAGGACCAGCAGCATCACCAGCGCGTACATGCGGGTCTCGGTCGAGTAGCGCACGCAGTAGGGCGAGATCGCCACCACCAGCAGCGCCCACCGCGCCCCGGCGGTGCCGGCCAGGCGGCGGCCGGCCACCCAGGCCAGCGGCAGGGTCGCCACGCCGATGACCCCCGACAGCGCCCGGACCGCGGCGTCGCCCTCGCCGAACACCGCCATCCAGTAGTGGAGCAGGAGGTAGTAGAGCGGCGGGTGGCCGTCGTGGCGCAGCTGCTCGAGCAGGTCGCCGACCGGCAGGGCGCTGATGTTGACGCTGAGCGCCTCGTCGAGCCACAGGCTCGAGGTCGACACGAAGCGGAGCCCGACCCCGAGCGCGATCAGGCCCACCAGGGACAACGTGCCCAACCAGGTGGGGATCACACGGGTCGACGGCGCCTCGGGCGGCGTCTCGCCGTCGTCGGTCTCCCCCTCGTCCGACTCGGTGGCGACGAGCGTGCGCATGGAGCGCGGATGCTAACCACCGGCCGGGGGTTGGGCGAGCAGCATGGAACGGGAGCGTGCCCTGCCCTTTCGGTACAGTGGCGCGCCACGTCGCACGTGACGAAGGGGAGCGTTCAACCTCGTGAGCGACACATCGATGGAAGAAGCTACGCGCGCGCCTGATCCCGGCCGGATCGTGATCATCGGCGCCGGGCCCGCGGGTCTCACCGCCGCGTACCAGCTCACGAAGGCGGGCCTCACCAGCACCGTCTTGGAGGCCGACTCGGTCGTGGGCGGCATCAGCCGCACCGTCGTGCGCGACGGCTACCGGTTCGACCTCGGGGGCCACCGGTTCTTCACCAAGGTGCAGCCGGTGGAGGACCTCTGGCACGAGATCCTCACCGACGAGGAGTTCCTGCAGCGCCCCCGCAAGAGCCGCATCTACTACAACGGCAAGTTCTACGACTACCCCATCAAGCCGCTGAAGGCCATGCGGAACCTCGGGGTGGTCGAGGCGTTCCGCTGCGGGCTGTCGTACCTGTGGGCGAAGGTCCGGCCGCCGAAGGACCAGTCGAACCTCGAGGGCTACATCGTCGCCAACTACGGCTGGCGCCTCTACGGCCACTTCTTCAAGACCTACACCGAGAAGGTGTGGGGCGTGCCGGTGAAGGAGCTGTCGGCCGACTGGGGCGCCCAGCGCATCAAGGGGATGTCGCTGTGGAGCGCGGTGTGGGAGCCCCTCCGGGCCCGCCTCCTCGGCGCCCGCCGCAACAAGGCGGAGCAGGTGACCAGCCTGATCGAGGAGTTCCAGTACCCGAAGTACGGCCCCGGGATGATGTGGGAGCGGTGCCACGAGCTGGTCGAGGCCAAGGGCACGCAGGTGATCTTCGAGTCCCCGGTCACCAAGGTCCGCCACCACGACGGCAAGGCCGTCAGCGTGGTCGTCGAGAAGGACGGGAAGGCCGTCGAGCACCCGGCCGACCACATCATCTCGACGATGCCGTTCTCGCAGCTGCTGAAGTCGATGGACCCGCCCGTGCCGGACGAGGTCCAGAAGGCGGCCGACGAGCTGCGCTTCCGCGACTTCCTCACGGTCGCCCTGGTGGTGCCGGCCGACAAGGTGCCGTGGGACGACAACTGGCTCTACATCCACTCGCACGTGAAGACGATGCGGATCCAGAACTTCGGCTCGTGGTCGCCCTACCTGGTGAAGGAGGGCCGCAACGTCCTGGGCCTCGAGTACACGGTGCTCGAGGGCGACGAGTCGTGGGACGCCCCGGACGAGGAGCTCATCGAGCAGGGCAAGCAGGAGCTGGAGTTCCTCGGGCTTGTCAACGCCGCCGACGTCGAGGCCGGGTACGTGGTGCGGACCCGCAAGGCGTACCCCGTCTACGACGAGGACTACCAGGACAACGTGAAGGTCCTGCGCCGCTGGCTGGAGACCAACACGCCGAACGTCCACCCGGTGGGCCGCTACGGCATGCATCGCTACAACAACCAGGACCACTCGATGTACACGGCGATGCTGACCGTGGAGAACATCGTCGACGGCACCAACCACGACATCTGGTCGGTGAACGTCGAGGAGGAGTACCACGAGGAGAAGGCCGGCGGGCCCGCCACCTCGACGTCCCGGGCGACGGGGACGGGGCGTGACGCGCCCGTCCTCCCGAAGGGTTCGTGACCAGCACCACCACCGAGGTCGCGCCGCCCGAGGGCGGCGGCGCGACGGGTCGGCCCGCCGACCCGACCCCGCCGGAGCCGCCGGCGGCGCCCGAGGCGGAGGTCCCCCGACCGACGCTCCAGTTCCGCCGGTGGCTGGCCGCCATCGCGCTCGGCGGCTTCGTCGTGCGGCTGGTCTACCTGTTCGGCTGGAAGAACACCGACGTCGCCTGGAGCGACGCCTTCTACTACCACGAAGGCGCCAACCTCCTGGCCGACGGGCGGGGCTACATCCACCCGTTCCAGTGGATCTACCACGGGTTCGACATCCCGGGCGCCGACCACCCGCCGGCGTTCCTCACGATCCTCTCGGCGTTCTCCGCGCTGGGGTTCCGGAGCTTCCTGGCCCACCAGCTCGTGTCGTGCGTCATCGGCACGCTGGGCGTCGTCGCCTTCGGGTGGGCCGGCCGCCGGGTGGCGGGCGAGCGGGTGGGCCTGCTCACCGCCCTGCTCCTGGCGCTGAGCCCGAACGTCTTCTTCCACGACGCCCTGGTGATGTCGGAGAGCCTGGTGGTGGCGACCACCGCCGCGGTGGTCTGGACCGCCTACCGCTGGTGGGACCGCCCCTCCCCCGCCGCCGCCCTGTGGTTCGGGGTCGCGGTGGGCGTCGCCGCGCTGGCCCGCTCCGAGGCGCTCCTGCTGGGGCCGACGATCGGGCTCCCGCTGGTGTGGTGGACGCGTCGGTCGGGGTCGTCGGCGTCTGCCACGTCGGCGGCGGCCGAGCCCGGCGAGCCGGCGGAGGGGGGCGACTCGGACGCCGGATCGACCGACGCGGCGGCGACGCCGTCGCGCTCGTCCCGGGGGCCGCTGGTGCAGCTGGCGGTGGCCGGGGTCGCCTCGGCCGTCGTGGTCGCCCCGTGGATCGTCCACAACGTCCTGCGCTTCGAGCACCCGGTGACGCTGTCGGCCCAGTTCGACCACACCCTGGTGGCCGCCAACTGCGACGACGTCTACTACGGCCCCAACACCGGCTACTGGTCGCGGGCCTGCGTCGAGGCCGTCGAGGGCCTCACCGACCCGCGCGACGACGCCTCCGAGGAGGGCATCGTCTACCGCCGCATCGCCCGCGAGTACGTGAACGAGCACCAGGGTCGGGTGCCGTTCGTGGCGCTGGCCCGGCTGGGCCGCACCTTCGGCCTCTACCAGCAGGGCAACCAGATCGACCTCGACCTGCTGTCCGACGGCAAGGAGAAGGGGCTCGGCGAGGCCGGGCTCCTCACCTGGTACGTGGTGGCCGTGGCCGGGGCGTTCGGGCTGTTCGGCCTGCGCCGGGCCGGGCGGCCGATCTTCCCGCTCGTCGCCATCGTGGCCGCCACGGCGGTGACCGTCGTCGTCACCTACGGCGCCACGCGGTTCCGGTACCCCGCCGAGCTGGCCCTGTGCATCCCGGCCGCCGTGTCGCTCGACGCCGCGCTGCGGGCGGTCGGCGACGCCCGGCGCCGTCGCCACGTGCCCGACCCCGCCGAGGCGGCGGCCGGCGGTCCCGGCGGCCTCGGCTCGGCGGCCACGCGCCCCGCCGAGCCCACCGGGTCGGCCCGGCCCGAGGGCACCGACGGGACGAACGGCGCCGACGGCACCGCCTCGACCGACGGGGCCCCGCAGACCGGGCCCGTCGCCGTGGCCGGGCGGGCCTCGGCGTCGATCAACTTCGCCGGCCTCGACGGGCTCCGCGCCATCGCCGCGCTCGGCGTCCTCGTGTGCCACGTGGCGCTGGCGTCGGGGCAGATCACCCGCACGGGCGGCGACTACCTGGCCCGCGCCGACGTGGGCGTCGCCCTCTTCTTCATGCTCTCCGGGTTCCTGCTGTACCGGCCGTTCGTCAGCAACCGCCTCGACGGCCGCCCCCGCCCGAAGACCGACCGCTACCTGCGCCACCGGTTCCTGCGGATCTTCCCCGCCTACTGGCTGGCGCTGACCGTGCTCACCACGGTGATGGACGTGCGGCAGCGGGCCGACATCCGCGCCCCGTGGGACTTCGCCATGTACTACGGGCTGCTGCAGTCGTACTCCGAGGTGACGGCGGTCGGCGGCCTCCAGCAGGCGTGGACCCTCACCAACGAGCTGGCGTTCTACCTGCTCCTCCCGCTGTGGGCGCTGGGCGCGGCGTGGCTGTTCCGGCGGCTGCGGGGCCGCTCGGGGCTGGTGGCAGAGGCCGCCGTGCTCGTGGTGATCGCCGCCGGCTCGCTGGCGTTCCGGGCGTGGGTGGAGTCGATCAGCAACCCGTTCGAGAACCACACGTTCGCCGACCGGTTCGTCGTCGACCCCCGGATCCACTGGATCACCAGCAACTTCTACATGTTCGTGCCCGGCATGCTGCTGGCCCTCGCGTTCGAGTGGTCGCGGCGCCGGGAGCGGCCGCTGGCGCTCCTCGAGCTGGTGCGGCGGCACCCGCTGGTGTGCTGGGCGCTGGCGGCGGTCGCCTACTGGTGCGTGTCGACGCAGCTCGGCCTGGAGCCGCTGCGGGCCACGAACCTGTCCGACGCCGTGACCAAGGAGCTCCTGTACGCCGCCATCGGCATCCTCGTGCTGGCGCCGGTGGCGCTGGCGGCCGAGTCGCTCCCCCGGGCGCTGCGGTGGCTCGGGGGTCGCGTGATGGTGGCGCTCGGTGTGCTGTCCTACGGGATCTACCTGTGGCACGAGGGAGTGACCGACATCTACCGCGACACCCGCGACATCCAGGACCCCGTCACCGGCACCTACCTGCTCAGCGGGTGGTTCCCAGCCATGCTGGCGTTCACCGTGGCGGGGTCGGTGCTGCTGGCGGCGGTGTCGTACTGGCTGGTCGAGCGACCGGCGCTGCTGCTCAAGGACCGGGACCGGAAGCTGTTCGCGGGGTGGCGCCCGGTCCGCCTCCCCCGGGACGCAAGGCTCCGCCCGGCATGACCGTCGAACCCGAGACCGACACCGACCCGACCGCGGACGACGCCACCGACGACGCCCCGGCCCCGACCCCGACCGAGCCCGGGAACGGCACGGCCGCCGAGGTCGTGGCCGACGACCAGGCGCCGCAGGCCGAGACCGAGGCACAGGCCGAGACCGGCCCGCGGTGGGCCTGGGTGCTGCCCGCCGCGATCGTCGCCGCCGTGGTGGCGCTGCCGCTGCCCGGGTTCTTCCGGACGCCCGGGGCGCCGTTCGAGGAGGGCTTCATGCTCGTCTTCCCCGAGCGGATCCTCGAGGGCGACATCCCCAACAAGGACTTCCTCCACCTCTACGGCCCCGGCAGCCTGTGGGTCCTGGCCGCCTTCTACCAGGTGCTGGGCGTCGATATCTGGGTCGAGCGGTTCGTCGGCCTCCTGCAGCTCGTCGGGGTGATCTCCGGCGTCACCTACGCCGCCTACCGCTGGGGGCGCTGGCCGGCGCTGCTGGGCGGGTCGATCGCCGCGGTGATGATCATGCCGCCGGTCGGCCTCACCGCCCTGGCCTGGGCCGGCGGGATGGCGTTCTCGGTGTGGGCGGTCATCCGGATCGCCGGCGCCGTCGGGCCCGGCGTCGACCCGAGCGAGAGCGAGAGCGGGACCGACGACCGCCGCCGGCGCCGGGTGCTGTTCACCGCCGGCCTCCTGGCCGCCGCGGCGCTGCTGTTCCGCCCCGACCAGGTGCTGGCGCTCGGCCTCCCGTTCGCCGCCGTGTTCTTCCTCGGCCTGAAGACCGCCCGGCCCCGGATGGCCCTCGTCGGCGGCCTGGCGCTCGGTCTGGTCCCCTACCTGGTCCACATGGCGCTCGCCGGGCCCGGCAACGTGATCAACGGCATGGTGGTCGAGACGGTGTTCGAGCTCCGGCCCGGCCGGACCCTGCCGTTCCCGCCCGACCCCGACGAGCTGACCAGCTTCCTCAACCGGGCGCTCATGTTCCGGAACTGGCCCTGGCCGTTCCCGCACCTGGACGAGCCGACCCAGGTGTTCATCTGGGTCCCGATCCTGTTCGGCGTCACGCTGTTCGTCGTGTGGACCGGCGTCCGGTCGTGGCGGGCCGAGCGGCCGCTGGGCTGGCTCCTCTTCCTCCTCGGCCTGTTCTGCGTGGGCACGATGCCGCAGGTCATCCAGCGGGTCGACACCGCCCACCTGGCGTGGGTCAGCGCCGTGCCGTTCGGGCTGCTGCCCGCGGCGCTCACCGAGTGGTCCCGGATGCGGGAGGTGCGGCAGCCGGCCGTCCGGGGCCTCCTGCCGCTGCTGCCGCTGGTCGTGATGTTCACGCTGATCCCGCACTACAGCGTCCGCTGGTACGCCGACTACGCGGGCCAGTCGTTCGGCTACAAGACCGAGAACATCCGGTCGATCACCAACCGGGGCCGCACCTTCTACTACGGGCGGGTGGACGCCGCCGAGGCCGCCAACGCCCTGCTCGACGAGGTCGAGCGGGTGACCGAGCCCGGCGACCGCCTGATCGTCGGCACCGGCGACCTGCGGTTCACGCCCTACACGGAGACCTTCTTCTACTACCTGCTCCCCCAGCTGGAGCCCGGCACCCACTACCTGGAGATGGAGCCCGGCATCACCAACACCGAGGACTCCGGGCTCGCCGACGAGCTGCGGGAGGCCGACGTCTACATCGCCTCGACCCTCTACGACGACTGGAACGAGCCCAACGCGTCGATGGACGAGGGTTCCGACGAGCCCAACCAGGTGCTGGAGGAGGAGTTCTGCCTCCACGAGAGCTACGGCACCTACTGGGAGGGCGACCCTCGCTACGGTCAGGGCATGTACGAGCTGTGGCTGCGGTGCTGAGCGTGCTGCCGCTCCTCCACCGCCCGGCGACCCAGCCGGTGACCCGTCCGACGGCCGGAGTTCCGGCACGGCCCCGGATCGCAAGCTACGGTGCTGCCCCTGGGGGGCAGTTGGCCGCCAGACGGATTAGTTACCGATCGTAGAGCTGGGACTATGCGCACACTCGTCATCATCCCGACCTACCTGGAGGCCGACAACATCGCCGAGGTCCTCCGGCGGGTCCGTGAGGCCGCCCCACAGGTGGACATCCTCGTCGTCGACGACAGCAGCCCCGACGGGACCGCTGACCTCGCCAAGACCGCCAACGACGAGCTGGGGCAGATCGACGTCCTGAGCCAGCCCGCCAAGGGCGGGCTCGGGGTCGCCTACCGGGCCGGCTTCGGCCGCGCCTTCGACGAGGGCTACGAGGTCATCGTCCAGATGGACGCCGACCTCTCCCACCCGCCCGAGAAGCTGCCGGAGCTGCTGGCCCGCATCGAGGAGGGCGCCGACGTCTCGATCGGCTCCCGCTACGTCAAGGGCGGCTCCACGCCGCACTGGCCGAAGCGCCGCCGCCTCCTGTCGCGCATCGGCAACACCTACGCCTCGACCGTCCTCGGCCTCGGCGTCCGCGACGCCACCGCCGGGTTCCGGGCCTACCGGGCGTC
Organism: Acidimicrobiales bacterium; assembly: GCA_036563745.1. Taxonomy (GTDB): domain Bacteria; phylum Actinomycetota; class Acidimicrobiia; order Acidimicrobiales; family VFJN01; genus DASXTK01. The sequence continues at coordinate 8,866 of DATCLV010000016.1, forward strand.
GGTGCTCAAGGACATCGACGCCAGCCGCACCAAGGCCACTGGTTACGGCTTCCAGGTGGAGCTGGCGTACCTGTCGCACCAGCGGGGCGCCACGATCGTCGAGGTGCCGATCACGTTCATGGACCGCATCCGGGGCGTGTCCAAGATGTCGTGGCACATCATCGGCGAGGCGATGTCG
>DATCLV010000031.1:0-4853 GCA_036563745.1 Acidimicrobiales bacterium
ATCAAGGAGACCTTCCATGCGCACCTTCACCTCGCGCGCCCTCGCGGCCGCTGCCACCCTCGCCCTCCTCGCCGCCTGCGGTGGCAAGGGCGACGACTCCACCGAGACCGCCCCGTTCCCGCCGCAGGACGCGGGGCAGGAGTCCGCCTCGTCGGGCGACGCCGTCGCCGTGAAGTCGGCGACGACCGACCTGGGCGAGATCCTCGTCGGTCCCGACGGCCTCACCCTCTACGGCTTCACCAACGACATCGACGGCGTCAGCACCTGCACGGGCACCTGCGCCGAGGCCTGGCCCCCCGTCCTCGTGGGCGCGGACTGGGCGGTGGGGCCGGGCCTCGACAGCGGCGTCTTCTCCACGGTCCGTCGCGACGACGGCAGCGAGCAGCTCGTCGCCGGCAAGTGGCCGCTGTACTACTACTCGGGCGACTCGGCGCCCGGTGACGTCAAGGGCCAGGGCTCGGGCGACGTCTGGTTCGTGGTCGGCACCGACGCCAAGCTGATCCAGGGCGACGCCCCGGCGGCCGGCGACTCGGCGGCGGCCGCGGTCAGCGTCCAGGTGGCCGACAGCCCGCTCGGTCAGATCCTCGTCGACGGCGAGGGCAACACCCTCTACGGCTTCACCAACGACGCCGACGGCAGCCCCACCTGCGCCGGTGACTGCGCCGGCACCTGGCCCGCCCACCTGGTGGAGGGCGAGCCGGTGCTCGGCGAGGGCCTCGACCCGGCGGTGTTCAGCCTGGTCGACGGCGCCGACGGCGGCCGGCAGCTGAAGGCCGGCAAGTGGCCGCTCTACCGCTTCTCCGGCGACGCCGGCCCGGGCGACGTCAACGGCCAGGGCGTCGGCGACGTCTGGTTCGTGGTCGCCCCCGACGGGACGCTCGTCAAGGACGCCCCGGCCGGTGGCGGCGACACCGGCGACGCCGGCTCCGGAGACACCGGCGGGGACTACTGATCCTCCGGTGAGGGGCGGGTAGGGGGCGGGGTGCGCTGCGGCACCCCGCCCCCTCCCGCGCCCGACGTCCGACGCGAGGCGAAGGATGGGGGAGCGGCGAAGGATGGGGGAGCGGGGGAGCTACGACGCCGCCAGGTCCAGCGGCTCGGCCCGTGCCTCGGGATCGGGGCCGGTCACCGTGGGGGCGCCGTGGGCCGGGCGGGCCCAGACCCGGGTCCCGACCTCGACGCCCAGGGCGCGCAGCTCGGTGCGGGTCTTCGTCACCAGGACGACCTGGTCGTCGGTCGTGACCTCCACCCGCATCTCGAAGCCGACCCGGGTGATGCGCGACACCGTCCCGACCACCGCCTCGGTGCCCGGGCCCGGCTCGCCCACCCCCAGCTCGATGTCGTGGGGGCGGACGAGATCGGGCCCCAGTTGGGTGACGGGCCCGAGGAACCGCATGACGAAGTCGTTGGCCGGTTCGTCGTAGAGCTGGTCGGGGGTGCCGACCTGCTCGATGCGCCCGTCGTTGATCACCACGATCTCGTCGGCGACCTCGAGGGCCTCCTCCTGGTCGTGGGTCACGAACACCGTGGTGACGTGCACCTCGTCGTGGAGGCGCCGCAGCCAGTCGCGCAGCTCCTTCCGCACCTTGGCGTCGAGGGCGCCGAAGGGCTCGTCGAGCAGCAGCACCGTCGGCTCGACCGCCAGCGCCCGGGCCAGCGCCATCCGCTGACGCTGGCCGCCGGAGAGCTGGGAGGGCAGCCGGTCGGCGAACTGCTCCAGGTGCACCAGCTCCAGGAGCTCGCGCACCCGCGCCTTGATCTCCGCCTTGGGCCGCTTGCGGATCTCCAGGCCGAACGCCACGTTCCGGAACACCGTCAGGTGCTTGAACGCCGCGTAGTGCTGGAACACGAAGCCCACGTTCCGCTTCTGGGGCGGCAGCCGGGTGGCGTCGAGGCCCTCGATCTCGACGGTCCCCGTGTCGGCGTGCTCCAGGCCGGCGATGATGCGCAACAGCGTCGACTTGCCGCCGCCGCTGGGTCCGAGCAGCGCCGTGAGCTGGCCGGTGGGGATCGTGAGGTCGATGTCCTCGAGGGCCACGAAGTCGCCGAAGCGCTTGCTCACGCCCCTGATCTCGATGCTCACTTGGTCCTTGCTTCCTTCGGTCGGATGACGGACACGACCACGATGCATGCGACCGACACGAGGGCCAGCAGGAACGCCGTGGCATAGGCCCCGCCGCGGTCGAAGTTGAGGTACTTCTCCTCGACGACCAGCGTCGCCGTGCGGGTCTTGCCGAGGAGGTTGCCGGACACCACCTTCACGGCCCCGAACTCGCCCAGCGAGCGGGCCAGGCTGAGGACGACGCCGTAGGCGACCGCCCACCGGATGGACGGCAGCGTGATGCGCCGGAAGGTCTGCCAGGCGTTGGCGCCCAGGCTGCGGGCCGCCTGCTCCTGCTCGACGCCCACCTCCTCCAGCACCGGCACGACCTCGCGGACGACCAGCGGGAGCGCCACGAACGTGGTGGCCATGACGATGCCGGGCGTGGCGAAGATCACCTGGAACCCGGCGTCCTCCAGGGTGGGGCCGAACCAGCCGTTGCGGCCGTTGTAGACGAGGATCAGCGCCAGGCCCACCACGACCGGCGACACCGACAGCGGCAGGTCGATCAGCGGGCTCAGGACGCGCCGGCCGGGGAACTCGTAGCGCACCAGCAGCAGCGAGATCCCCACCCCGAACAGGGTGTTGATCACCACCGAGATCACCGCCACCTGGGCGGTGAGGCGGAGGGCGTGGACCGTGTCGGGGTCGTCGAAGACGCTCTGCAGCTGGCCGAAGCCGTCCTCGAAGGTGTGCCGGCCCACCAGCGCCACCGGCCAGGCCACCAGCAGGACCAGGTAGACGATGACGACGGCCCGCATGACGTACGTGCCGGCGGACCGTCGGCGGGTCGGGCGCCGGCGGCGGGCGGGGGGCGGCGGGCTCGTCGGCTCAGCCACGGCTCGCCACCCGTCGCTGGACGAGGTCGAGGGCCACGATCGTGATCAGCGAGATCGTCAGCAGGACCGTGGCCGTGGACGCGGCCCCGGGGGTGTTGTCGCCCTCGATGCTGATGAGGATGCGGACCGACGCCACCTCGGTGTCGAACGGCAGGTTGCCCGACAGCAGCACCAGCGAGCCGTACTCGCTGACGCCACGGGCGAACGACAGCGCCGCCCCCGACGCGATGGCGGGGGTGAGGCTCGGGAGGATGATCCGGCGGAAGGTCGTCAGCCGGCTCGCGCCCAGCGACGCCGCCGCCTCCTCCACCTCGGGGTCGAGCTCCTGCAGCACCGGCTGGACCATTCGCACCACGAACGGCAGCGTCACGAACAGGAACGCCAGCAGCACCGCGCTGCGGGTCTGGGCGATGTCGACCCCGAGCGGCGAGTCCGGCCCGTACAGCGACAGCAGCACGAGGCCGGCGACGATCGTCGGCAGGGCGAAGGGGATGTCGATGAGGACCTCCAGCGCCCGCCGGCCGAAGAAGTCGTCCCGCACCAGCACCCAGGCGATGAGCGTGCCCATCACCACGTTGATCGCCGTGGCGAGCAGCGCCATGCCGACCGTGAGCCGGATGGCGGCCGCGGTCTGCTCGTTGGTGACCGCCCGCCAGAAGCCGCTCCACCCGCCCTCGGCCGCCGTCGCGACGACGGCCGAGAGCGGGATGAGCACGAGCAGGCTGAACCACAGCATCGCCACACCGAGGCCGACGCCCGAGGGAAGGCCCAGCCCACCCGCTCGAACCGGCCGACGGTCGGGGGTGCCCGTCGGCCGGTCGATGGCGGAGGTGGGGGTGGTGGTGACCGCCACCCCGGACCCCTACGCCTTCCCGGAGGCGGCGATCGCCTTGGTCACGATCCCGTCCTCCTCGTCGAAGAACTTCTCGGACAGGGCCTCCCAGCTCTCGAAGTCCTCCGCCACGGTGAGGAGGTGCGGGACCTCGGGGAACGGGTTCTCCGGGTCGTTGGCGCCCTCCACCCGGTCGACCTCGACACCGTCGATCACCGGCCGGAAGCCCTTCAGCGCGAACTGGCGCTGGCCTTCCTCGCTGAGCACGAAGTCGAGCCACTCCTGCGCCTTCGGGTGGGCGTCGATGAGCACGGCCCCGGGGTTCTCGATGAGGAGCGTGGTCTCGGGGACGATGTACTCGAAGTCGTCCTCGCCGTTCTGCTTGGCGAGGATCGCCTCGTTCTCGTACATCATCGCCACGTCGCCGGTGCCGCTGAGGAACGCCGTGGTCGTGTCGCGCCCGCTGCCGGTGAGGGTCACGACGTTGTCGATGAACTTCTCGATGTAGGCGTTGGCGTCCTCCTCGGTGCCGCCGGCCTCGATCACCTGCCCCCAGGCGGCGAGGGCGTTCCAGCGGGCGGCGCCCGACGAGGCGGGGTTGGCGGTGACGATCTCGACGTCGTCGCGGATCAGGTCGTCCCAGTCCTCGATGCCCTTGGGGTTGCCCTTGCGGACGCCGAACACGACGACCGACGACGACACGACGCCCTTGGTGGGGCCGTCGTCCCAGTCCTCGGCGACGAGGCCTTCGTCGACCAGGCGGGTCACGTCGCTGGTCACCGAGAAGTGGACGTAGTCGGCCTCGAGGCCGGCGACCACGGCCCGGCTCTGGTCGCCGGAGGCGCCGTAGGAGGTGGTGAACTCGACGTTCTCGCCCTCCGGCGTCGTGGCCCACTCCTCGGCGATCGCCTTGTTGGCGGCTTCGGGCACGGCGAAGCCGACGATCGAGAGGTTGACGGTCTCGCCGTCGCCGCCGCCGGTGCTGCCGTCATCGTCGCCGCCGCAGGCGACGGCCCCGAGGAGGGTGACTGCGGCGAGCGCGAGCCCGATCCGAGATCGGTACTGCATGGGTGTGCTGTCC
>DATCLV010000042.1:0-1994 GCA_036563745.1 Acidimicrobiales bacterium
AGCTCCTTGCGGAGCACCAGCCGGAGGCCCGACCAGGTCGTGTCGATGGCACAGACCTTGTTGTCGACCAGCCCGGTGGGCAGGGCCACCTCGCGCACGGCGTCCTCGGTGACGTCGGTGGCGACGCCCGACGACCTCTTCGGCCAGGCCACCCACAGGCTGCCGTCGGGCGGGATCGCCGCCATCAGCGTGGGCAGGCGCTCGGCCAGGTGGGCGCGTCGGGTGTGGAACGACACGATCAGGTCGAGCGGGCCCCGGGCCTGCTGCCGGACCTCGACGCCCGGCGGCAGGTCGGGGACGGCGAAGCCGTCGGGCGCCCCGAGGATGCCGATGGTCTGCTCGGGCTTGATCCCCAGCTTCCTCGCCAGCGGGGTGCCCGAGTAGCCGGCGCCGGTGCCCGCCCCGCCGTCGCCCGCCGTGGCGGTCATGGCCGGCCCATCACCCGGTCGACCGCGATCTCGATGGCGACCCGGTCGGGTCGCTCGCTGGGTGGGCGGTAGCGGGCGGCGTACCGCTCGACCGCCGCCGCCACCCGTTCGGGGTCGGCGGTGACGGTGGCCGGCCCCTCGAAGGTGAGCCAGCGGCCCCCGTCCACCTGGCACACCGCCGCCCGCGGGTGCGGCCGGTGGCGGAGGTGCCGGACCTTCTGCGCCCCGGCGAACGTGATGATGCGGACCAGCCCCGCCGTCTCGTCCCACGAGAAGCCCACGGGCGACACGTGGGGCGTGCCGTCGGGCCGCAGGACGGTCAGCGTGGCCAGGTGCCGCTCGTTGGTGAACTTCTCCACCTCCGGCGGCAGCGAACGCAGGTCGAGCGCCATGGCTCGAAGTCTGCCCGACCGGCGCGGGATGCCGGTCGGGCAGACGGGGTGAGAGGTGCGGCCGGGCGGTCGCGCCTACTGCTCGGAGATCGCTGCCAGGATCGGCCGCCGGGCCGCCCACGCCGCCGGGAACACGGCAGCCAGCAGGGTGAGGGCCCCGGTGACCAGGGTGACGCTGACCAGCCCCAGGAAGCCGAAGACCGGCACCACGAAGGCGCTGAAGCCCTCGTCCCTCAGCGCCTCGACGACGACCCACCCGAACACGACCCCGACCGACACCGCGGCCAGCAGCCCGAAGGCGGCGATGATCAGCGCCTCCCAGCGGATGGCGGCCCGGATCTGGCGGCGGCTGGCGCCCACGGCCCGCGTGAGGCCGATCTCCTGGGTGCGCTCCACGACCGACAGGATCAGCGTGTTCACGATGCCGACCATGGCGATGATGATCGTGATCGCCAGCAGGATGCTCATCATGACCAGGATCGGCGTGAAGCTGGCCTTGTTGGCCTCCTTGAACTCGCTGAGATCCTGCAGCTCGGCCGAGGCGAACTGGTCGACCACGTCTTCCAGCTCCGGCCGGGCGTCGTCGACCGACACGCCGTCGGCCAGGCGCACCAGGATCAGCGCGTCGCCCGAGTTGGGGATGTTCTCCTCGAAGAGGTCGTTGCCGACGACGTAGGTGCCGGTGAGCTGGTCGTCGTCGAGCAGCGCGACCAGCGGCAGCTGCTGGGCGCCGGTCTCGGCGAAGACCACCTCGATCTCGTCGCCGACGGACCAGCCCTCGTCCTCCGCCTTGTCGGCGGTGGTGGCGATGCCCCCGGCGGCCAGGTCGGCCGCGTCGCCCGCGACCACGCCCACGTCGAACAGCTCGAACGCCTGCTCCGGGTCGACGCCGCTGACGGAGGTGGCCGAGCCGTCGACCTGGGCGAAAGCGAAGCGGATGCCGGCGGCCACGTCGACGTCGGGCAGGGCGTTGATGTCGTCGGCGACCTGGTTCGGCAGGCCGCCGCCCATCATCGAGGCCTCGCTGGCCACGACGAAGTCGCCGGTGAACCGCTCGTCGATGATCTCGTCGATCGACTGCCGCACGGAGGCGTTGAGCACCAGGAACAGGCTGACGACGCCCAGGCCGATCATCAGCGCCGCGGCGGTGTAGGCCGTCCGCTTGGGGTTGCGG
>DATCLV010000046.1:0-3646 GCA_036563745.1 Acidimicrobiales bacterium
GGTGATGCCGAGCTCGCCGACGCCCAGCGCCTCGGCCAGCTCGCCCACCGTGCGACCCGACGCGATGGCGACCAGCGCCTTCCAGCGGTCGGCGTCGACGGTGACCTGCTCGACGGTGAGCTCGGGGGCCAGGGCCACCCGGTGGTTCAGCGAGGGGACGACGGCCTCGAGCTCGCGCCACTCCTCGAGGAGCTGCTGGGCCCGGCGCAGCGTGCCCTCGATCTCGGTGGGCGTCGGCTCGACGTCGCGCGGGGCCGGCTCGTCGATGGCGAAGCTGAACGAGCCCCGACCGAACCGGAGCATCTCGAACACGACCTCGTCGATCGACGGCTCGCCCAGCGCCCGATCGGCCGTGGCGGCGACGACGGCACCACCGTCGATCCACACCCGCCCCCGACCGCGGTCGCCGTCGACGTGGAGGCAACCGGTCTTACCGGTTGTCGCCAACAGTCGCAGCACGTCTGGCAACGAGAACGTATCGAGAGTCCCTTGAAGGGCCACCGATGTACCTCCGATCGAGTGAACCCGCCCACCGCTGCGTTCGCAACGTTTTCGCAAAGACTAAACCCAAACCTAGCGCCACGCCCAGCTCCAGATGGGGACTTCCCCCGTCCGGTTGCGACAGCCGTCATTGCCGTCGTGTTGCGCCCATGTTGCACCATCCGCGCCCCGCGTGTCTTCCTGGCGGTCCGACTAGGCGGTCCGGGCGCGACGTTCCAGCTCAGCCTGGGCGGCCGCGGTCATCGCCGCGATCGGCGGCTCGACCGAGGCCCACCGGCGGAGCGCGTGGGCGGCCTGGTGCACGAGCATCCCGATGCCGGGCACGGTCGTCGCGCCACGCGCCGCGGCCGCCCGCAGCAGCGGCGTCTCGCTCGGGAAGTAGACGATGTCGGCGACGATCTGCCCCTCGTGGAGCGCGTCGGCGTCGACCGGGAGCCGCGGATCGTCCCCCATGCCGATCGAGGTGGCGTTCACGACGAGGTCCGCGGCGGCCACGTCGGCCGCCGAGCCCACGCGCCCCACGGCACCGGCCAGCTCGGCCGCCCGCTCGGCCGGCGCCGGCGACCGGTTCACCACCGCCACGTCGGCCGCCCCCGCCTGCCCGAGCGCCCAGGCCAGCGCCCGGCCGGCCCCGCCGGCGCCCAGCAGCACGCAGCGCCGGCCGGCCACGTCGATGCCGTGGTCGACCCGCAGCGAGTCGACGAAGCCCGGCCCGTCGGTGTTGTCGCCCACCAGGCGGCCGCCCGGCCCGCCGTCCCCGTCACGGAACACGCAGTTGACCGCGCCGAGGGCCGCGGCCACCGGCGTGCGGCCGTCGACCGCCTCGAAGGCGGCGTCCTTGTGGGGCATCGTCACCGACAGCCCGACCAGGTCGAGCGTCCGGACCGCCCGAACCGCGGCCTGCCCCTCCCCCGCCGGCACCTCGAACACGACGAAGCACCAGTCGAGGCCGAGCTCGGCGAAGGCGGTGTTGAGGATGATCGGCGACAGCGAGTGCCGGGCCGGGGCGCCGATCAGCGCCGCGACCCGGGTGTGACCCGTGATCACCCGCAGCCCAGCCCGGCGTCCCTGCAGCGGACCTTGGCCGCGTTGAACTCGTCGACGTCGTCGGTGAAGAAGTGCCGGTTCTCCCCCACCTCCGGGTCGAGGACGTAGAAGGTCCACGGGCCGTCGGCCGGGTGGAGCGCCGCCTCGATGCTGGCCCGCCGCGGCGCCGCGATCGGCGTGGGCGGGAGCCCCCTCGTCTTCCGGGAGTTGTAGGGCGACTCGGTCTCGAAGTCGGCGTCGGTCAGCCGGCAGGGCGTCTCGCGCTTCTCGTAGCAGTTGATCGCGTCGATGTAGAGCGCCTCGCCGTTGGCCATCCGGTTGTAGATGACCCGGGCGATCTTCGGCCGGTCCTCGTCGACCTTGGCCTCCTCCTCGACGATCGACGCCACGATCAGGACCTCGTAGGGCGTGATCCCCAGCGCCTGGGCGCCGGCGGTGACGTCGAGCTCGTCGAGGATGCCGTCCATCTCGTCGCGCATCCGCTGCAGCAGGTCGACCTCGGTGGCGTCCTCCGCCAGGTCGTAGGTCTCCGGGTAGAAGGTGCCCTCGAGGTTGGCCTGGCCCGCCGGCAGGTACTTCGACCGCACCGACGGGTCGGCCAGCGCCGCGTCGAAGCCCTCGGGCGTGAAGCCCTCGACCTTGTTCTCCGACGCCGTGACCCGCTCGCGGATCTGGGCGATCGTCTGGCCCTCGGGGATCGTCACCCGCTTGGTGCCCGGCGGCAGCGGCTTCGCCTCCAGCGCGGCCAGCGCGTCCCCCATCGACAGGTTCGTGGGGATCTCGTAGACGCCGGCCTGGATGTCGCCGCCGCCCTTGAACCGGACGTACCAGGGCCACAGCGTGGCGCTCTTGATGACCCCGGCCTCCTCCAGGACCGAGCCGATCTCGGAGGTCGACTGGCCGGCCACGATCTCGACCCGCACCGGGTCGCCGGGCTCGCCGCCCGGGTCGATCTGGCCGCGCACCCAGAACATGCCGACCAGCAGCACGAGCACCAGGAAGACGCCGATGCCGGCCAGCACCAGCACCGGCTTGCTGCAGCCGGGCCGGTGCTCCGGCGCGGTGGGCTCGTCCTCGTCGAACTCGTCGTAGTGGGCGTCGCCGTAGCTGTCGTCGTAGCCGTCGTCGCCGTAGTGGTCGTCGTAGGCCTCGTCGTAGGCCGGGTCGTAGGGGGCGCGGCCGGGCGGGGGCGCCGGGGCGGGACGGGCGCCGGGGCCCGGGGCGCCGCGCCCGGTGGCGTGGGCGATCGGCACGGGTGCGGTCGGCGGCAGCTCGTCGGCCGGCGACGTGCCCATCGCCGGGCGGCGCTCGCCGCGCGGGTCGCGCCGCTGGGCCGAGGCACCCATGCGGTGACCGTGCGGGGGCGTGGCGCGGGCCACGAGGCCGTCGAGGCGGTCGCCGAGCGCCGCGTGCTCCCCGGTCCGGGGGGCGGCCCCGGCGGCGCCGACGGCACCCGCGGCACCGGGAGCGCCCGCACCGGCAGCGGCGCCGCCCAGCGGGCGGGCACCCGCCTGGCGGCGGCCGGAGGCGCCGGGCGCGCCGGGATCGAGGAGGGGTTCGTGCCGGCCGGTGACGGCACCGGGGTCGCCGGCGCCGCGCCGGGAACGGCCGGCGGGGGCGCCGCTGTCGAGGCCCGACAGCCGGCGGCCGCCCGTGGTCGTGGCGGACGGAGGCCCGGGGTCGAGGTCGCCGAGGCGGCGCGTGCTGCCCGCGCCCGCGGGCCCGGCCTCGAAGCGGCCGGACGGCCGGGCGTTGGCCCCCGGGACGGCGCCGGTGCGGCGGCGGGCCGACGCGCCGGGGGCGCCGGGGTCGAACGCGGCCCCGGCCCGGCGGCCGGACGCGCCCGGGGCGCCCGGATCGATCAGGGCCCCGGCGCCGGTGCCCCCGGCCTGGGGCAGGCCGACGGCGGGAACGTCGCGCGTGGCGAGGTGCGGGCCGCTGGTGGACGAAGGGTCGCCCCACTGGTCGCCACCCCGGCCCCCACGGCCCCGGCGGGGGCCGGCGGCCCCGGGCCCTGCGTCCGCGCCACCGGCCAGGCGGCGGCGGTCGGGACCCCGGGACGGCAGCGGCGGCGGGCCGCCCACACCGCCTCCGGCGC
>DATCLV010000422.1:0-2252 GCA_036563745.1 Acidimicrobiales bacterium
CGCACTCGGCGGCAAACCACCCATCAGCCGCGTCACCAACCTCCGTGGACACGACATCTAGGTCGGCGACGACCCGACCGGCCCACGGCGGGCGTCCCCCCGCATGTCGCCCTCCCCGCGTACGCTCAGCCGGTGAGCCAACCCCCACCGATTCCGCCAGGCGCCCCCTCGCCGCCCCCGTCCGCTGGCGGCTCACCGGCGCCGGTCCCGCCCGCCGACAGCTCGTCGACCTCGGCCACGCCCGCCGACCGTCCACCGGCCCCAGCGGTGGGGGAACGTCCCGATCCCCTGTCGTTCCCGCCGCCCGAGTCGTCGGGGCCGCTGGTCTCCCCGGCGCTGGCGGCCTACCGACCGGCTCCGCCGCCTGCGGTGCCCTCGTCCGAGCCCCCGACTGCCTCGGTGCCGCGCGTGACGTCGACCCCGCCGGTCGACCCGACCGCGCCGTGGGTCCCGCCGACGACGGGGACTTCCGGGACGGAGACTCCGCCCGCGACGCAGACTCCGCCCGCGACCGGGACTCCGCCCGCTCCGGGGACGGCGACCGCGAGCGCGCCGCCCGGCGGGGCCGACCCGGTGACCGCACCCATCAGCGGCGTACCCACCAGCGCCGTGCCGGTCACGGCGACCCCGGTCACCGCGACGCCGGTACCGTCCCCGCCCCCACCGGCCGCCTACTATCCGCCGCCGGCCTACCCGGCCGCGCACGGATATCCGGCCGGGTACGGGGGGTACTACGGGTACGGGTACCCGGCCGTCGATCCGGTGACCGGCGTGCCGTACTCGGACAAGAGCAAGGTCACCGCCGGCCTGCTGCAGCTGCTGCTGGGGCTGCTGCTGGGCCTCGGCGGCGTCGGCCGCCTCTACGCCGGGAACACGGCGCTGGGAGTGACGCAGATCGTCCTCTCGGTCGTCGGCTGGATCTGCCTCGTCTGCCTGTCCTGGCTGATCTTCCCGATCCTGGTCTTCGTGGGGCTGTGGATCTGGTTCTGGGTCGACGGGATCGTCATGCTCGCCGGCCGCCCGGTCGACGGGTACGGTCGCCCGCTGCGCTGACGCCGGGTCGGCGGCTGCCGGGCCGCGCCGATCGCCGGGTTCGTGGCACTCCTCGGGCGCCCCGGCCTCGCGCTGGGCCCGGTGCTGTTCGTGCTCATCGCCAACCCGATCTCCAGCGCGGCCCTGCCCCCGGAGTTCCTGCCGGGGGCCTGGGGCGAATCGGCCAGTGGTTCCCGCCGGGGGCGAGCGGCACCCTGCTGCGCAACCTGTCGTACTTCCCGGACGCGTCGAGCACCTTCAGCTGGCTGGTGCTGGCCGGCTGGGCCGCCGTCGGCCTGGTGCGCGCGGTGATCGGCCCCGCCCGCACGACGTCCGGCCCCGCCCCGGCCGCAGCCGCCCCCGCCTGACCTCGCGTCCACACTGGACACTCCGGGTGGCCCGGTCGCCCCAGGTGGCCGGACCGCCCGTCACCGCGGCGGGATCAGCTCCGGGGAGCGTCCGATGCGGCCCGCAGGCGGCGCCAGGCGGCGAGCAGGCCGGCCACGGTGGTGGCGTTGGTGATCTCGCCGCGGTCGACCATGGCGATGGCCTCGTCGAGCGGCACGCGGTGCGTGGTCATGGTGGCCTCTTCGAAGACCCGCTCGAACTCGAACCCGTCGTCGACCTGGTCGAGCTCCCGGGCGAGATAGATCAGAATCTCCTCGTTCGAGTAGCCCGGCGAGTTGTGCAGCGTCAGCAGCAGCTCCCACCGGGCCGCGACCAGGCCCGCCTCCTCGGCGAGCTCCCGGGCCGCGGTGAGCGCGGGGTCCTCGCCGTCGACGTCGCGCAGCCCGGCGGGCAGCTCCCACAGCACCCGCTGCAGGGGGTGCCGGTACTGCCGGACCAGCACGACCCGCTCCTGCTCGTCGACCGCGACGGCCGCGACCGAACCGACGTGCCGGATGTAGTCCCGGGCGGCCGTCTGGCCGTCGGGCATCGCCACCGTGTCGGTGAGGACCGTGAAGACCGGTCCACGGAAATGTTCGACTGTCTTGATGACGCCGTACGGGGCCGCGTCCTGGCCCGTCGAGCCGGCCGACGCCTCGCTCACAGGGCACCGGCCCCGACCGGCGAGGAGACCGGGTCGGACGGCGAGGACGGGATCGGGGCACCGTTGTTCGCCCCCGTCCCCACGTCGACCGGGAGTCGCTCGGCGTCGTTGTAGGCCAGCGCGGCCCCGACGAAGCCGACGAAGAGCGGGTGCGGCCGGGTGGGCCGGC
>DATCLV010000062.1:0-5203 GCA_036563745.1 Acidimicrobiales bacterium
GAGGTCCACGAGGCCAAGGAGCACTCGCTCGCCCGCTTCACGCAGCAGTGGGCCGAGACCCAGGCCCTGCTCGGCGACCGCGTCGCCCTCTACCAGGTGCACTCGCTGACCGCCGACAGCCCGCTGTTCGACGACCGGCCGCTGCTCGACGCGCTCGCCGCGCTGGCCGCCGGCGGGCGGGTGCGGGTCGGGTTCTCGACGACCGGACCGGCACAGGCCGCCACGATCGAGCGGGGCCTGGCGCTGGAGGTCGAGGGGCAACGGGTGTTCACCGCGGTCCAGTCGACGTGGAACCTCCTGGAGCCCGCCGCCGGCGCCGCCCTCGCCGCCGCCCACCGGGACGGGGCGCTGGTGCTGGTCAAGGAGACCCTGGCCAACGGTCGGCTGGCCGTGCCCGAGCGGGTGCCGGCGCCGCTGGCCGCCGTCGCCGAGCGGCACGGCACCACACCCGACGCCGTCGCCCTGGCCGCCGTGCTCGCCCAGCCGTGGGCCGGCACGGTCCTGGTCGGCCCCGCCGGCCCCGACCAGCTGGCCGCCAACCTCCGGGCCGCCGCCGTCGCCCTCACCGCCGACGACCAGGCGCAGCTCGCCGCGCTCGCCGAGCCGCCCGCCACCTACTGGCACCACCGCAGCACCCTCCCCTGGCGCTGACCGCGCCCGGCACCGGAGGCGGCGGCCGGGAGCGGTGCCGGGGGTGGCGCCCGGAGTGGCGCCCGGCCGGCGCGGCACGGCGGCAGACCGCGGCGCGCCGCCGTGAAAGTGGCCAGGTGTCAACATCCCGGTACGTTGGACCGGGCATGGGGCAACGACGGGCGAAGCAGGAACAGGAACCGGCCTCCGACGAGGTCGTCGAGGTCGCGCCCGGGATCCTGCGCCTGCAGCTCCCGATCGACTTCACGGGGCTCGGGCACGTCAACACCTACGCCCTCGAGGACGGTGACGGGTTCGCCCTCGTCGACCCGGGGCTGCCGGGTGAGAAGTCGTGGGCCGAGCTGCAGGGGCGGCTCGAGGCCGCCGGCATCCCGCTGCGACGGATCCATACGGTGGTGGTCACCCACTCGCACCCCGACCACTTCGGCAACGCCGGGCTGCTGGCCAAGGAGACCGGCGCCGAGATCGTCGCCTCCGACCGGTTCCGCACGTTCTTCGACCCCGACGACCTCGACGACCGCGAGCTCCAGGCCGCCGACGACATCGACGCCGAGGAGAACCCGCTCCCCCGGCTGTTCACCCCGCGGCCGTCGCCCTGGGGCGGGGCGCCGCTGGGCCCGCCGCCCGAGCGCCGGGCCGAGATGCTCGCCAACTGGGGCGAGACGCTCCGGTGGTTCCAGCCGCCCCGGCCGTCCCGCCGGGTCCCCGACCTCGGCCGCATCACGCTCGCCCGCCGCGAGTGGGTCGGCCTGTTCACGCCCGGCCACACCGACGACCACCTGTGCCTCTACGACGAGGAGGCCGGGGTCCTGCTGGCCGGCGACCAGGTGCTCCCCACCATCACCCCGCACATCTCCGGCCTGATCCCCGACGACCCGCTGCGCCAGTACATCGACTCGCTCGACCGCCTCGCCGACCTCCCCGACGTGCGGTTGGTCCTGCCCGCCCACGGGCACCCGTTCTCGGACCTCCCCGGGCGGGTCGAGGAGATCAAGCGCCACCACGACGAGCGTCTCGACGAGCTGCGGGCCATCTGCGCCGAGACCGGCTGGGCCACCGTCGTCGACCTCTCGCACCGGCTGTTCGCGCCCCGCTCGTGGGGGTCGATGGCCGAGGCCGAGACCTACGCCCACCTGGAGCGCCTCCGGATCCTGGGCGAGGCCGAGGTGCGCGAGGAGGCCGGCGTCCTGTCGTACCGGGTCTGAGGCCCTCGTCACCCCTGGTGGCCGGCGATCCGCGCGGCCGGCGGCCGCCGAGGCGACCCGCCCGAGGACGTCCGGCCGAGCCGCCCGGCCGGGGACGCCCGGCCGAGCCGGCTGCCGGGACGCCTACCGGCTCCGGTGCAGGTAGCGGGTGGTGGTCTGCGCCGCCCGGGTGCGCCAGCCGGCGACGTAGCCGTTGATCCCGCCCCGGGTCAGCCGGACCGTCACCAGGTGGCGCTCCCGGTTGGTCCAGCCCCGCTTGTAGTCCTCGTCGCCGCGCAGGAAGTCGAACTCCCGGACGCCGCGGGCCAGGCCCAGGTCGAACACGTGGCTCACCAGCAGGTGGCCCGGCGCGCTGCGACCGAAAGCCGGGTCGAACCCGGTCTTGAACATGTAGAGGCGGCCGGCGTACTCGTAGTCGAGGTTGGCGGCCGCCGTGGTGCCGTCGGCCTGGAGGGTGGTGAGCCGCAGGTGGCCGGCGGCGTCGAGCTCGCGGGCCGCCTCCAGCAGGAACTCCTGCCGGTCCGGGTCGACGAGCTGGCCCTGCATGGCGTCGGCGCGGGCGTCCCAGCGCCGGCGGTGCACCTCGACGAACCGCTTGAGGCCGTCCTCCAGCGTGGGGCCCGTGTGCTCGGCGAAGACGACGTCGTGCGCCTCGGCGAGGCGGGCCAGGCGCTGGCGGATCCGGTGCCGCTTGCGGCGGGCCGCCAGGTCGTAGTCGTCGTCGACCACGGCGTACGGGCAGAGCGAGTCGGTGGTCGGGGTCACGGCGGCGGCGAGCCCCCGGCGGCCCGGCTGGCCCGGCTGGTCCGACGCCTCCAGGGCCGACCGCAGCGTGGCCAGGAACCGGCTGTCGCTCGTCAGGCGGGACAGCACCACCGAGCGGGCCTCGTGGCGGAGCGCGTCGGCCAGGTGGGCGAGGAAGGCGGCGACCGCCTCCTCGGGCCGGCGCACCAGCAGCACCCCGCCGTAGTCGCCGGCGTCGTAGCTGACCTGGTGCAGCACCGGGGCCCGCAGCGGCCCGTAGCCCCACTCGGCCCGGAACAGCGGGGCCGCCAGCACCAGGCCCTCCTCGTCGCGGACGGTCACCACGTGGAGGCGGGCACCCGGGTGGCGGGCCCCGAGGTGCTGCCACCAGGTGGCCAGCCACTCCCAGGTGAGGAAGACGTTCGGGTCGAGCTGGGCGGCGGCGGCCTCGTTCCATTCGACGCGCAGGAGCTCGAAGCGGTCGAGGCGATCGACGACGTCGACGGTCAGCGGCACGGGGCGGGGCGTCGCCGGGGCGACGGGACGTGAGGCACAACGGCTCCTCGGAACGGCACGGCGGGACGGTGGCAGAGGCCGGCCCGGGCACGCCGTCACCGTCGCCCACCCGCTCTGATGGCCTCCGGCCCGGCCCACGGGAAGTGGCGACGTGGGGCGGTGCGGGGAGGCGACGGGTCGCGTCGGAGGGTGTCCCGGGCGGTTCAGGTCACCCGGAGCCGCGGCGGGGCGCGCCCCGCGCCCACCGCCGGTCGCCCGCCCGACGACACCCGCCGCCGGTCCGGCAGCGCCAGGCACCACCAGACGGCGGCCCCGGCCCCGACCCCGGGCGCCGCGACCGCCGTCACGACCGTGGCGATCGACTTCGCGCCCGACTTGGCGACCGGCCCGTCGGACCGCTGGTCGCTGCCGAGCACCGTCGTGACCATGGCGGCCGGCACCACGCCGACCGGCTCCGCCCGCACGGCCGAGGCCGAGACCTCGGCCGACACGGCGGCCAGCCCGGCGTCCGCGGCGAGGAACTCGGCGCCGTGCAGGACCACACCGAGGAACACCACCACCACGACTCCCGCCAGGAGCCAGCACCGCCACGCGAACATCCGCCCCGGACGCTACCCGAGCCGCCACCGGACTGCCCCACGCCGCGACCGGTCGTCGCCGTCGCCTTCGCCGTCGCCGTCGTGCGAGGATGCCCCGATGGCGGGCGTGAGCGACGACGACCGGCAACGGGTGCTCGACGAACTGCGGCGTCGCGCGGCCGCGGGCCGGCTCGGTGCAGCTGACCTGGAGGAGCGTCTCGGCCGGGCGCGCACCGCCACCAGCCGGGACGAGCTGGACCGGCTGCTCGATCTCCCCGACGCCGCCGCGCCGACGTCGGCCTCGACGGCGGGCTCGCCGTGGGCGCCGCTCGACCCGACCGCCACCCCGCCGCCGTCCGCGGCTCCGACCTCGGCGCCCCCGCCCGGGACGGCGACGTGGGCCACGGTCCCGACGTCGCCGCCGCCACCGTCGGGACCGATGCCCCCGCCCGGGCCGGTCACGATCGTCCCCACCCCGACCACGCCGCCGCCCCGGGGCGCGTGGCCCACCGGGATGCCGGTGGGGCCGGCGCCGACGCTCCCGCCGGGGCCGGTCGGGGAGCCGAAGCGCCACCCGGTGCTCGGGCTCATCGCCGTCGTCACGGTCGGCGCGGCGTCGCTGTGGGGGATGGCGACGCTGGCGGAGGACACCGACGACCTCGAGGACATCGAGGACACCGAGGGCGGTGTCTCCGGAGCCCCCTCGGCCGAGGCCCCGGCCGGCGCGGAGCCCGACACCCGGCCCGACGAGCCCTCGGCCTCCTCCACCACGACCGGCGTCGCCACCACCGCGCCGGCGGTCACCGGCACCACGCTCCCCCACCTCGACGGCTGGGAGACGCTGGTGGTCGGGGTCGACATCCAGCCCGGGCTCCTCGTGGCGAACCCGACCGACTACTGCGGCTGGGCGCGGATGGTCACGGAGGACGCCGGCACCTCGGCCGTGTCCCGCGGCAACGGCGCCGGGGTCCGGCCGGTCGTCGAGGTGAAGCCCGACGACGAGGTGCTCCTGGCCCGCGGCTGCGGGCCGTGGGTCCCCTACGAGTCGCCGGGCGCGCCCAGCACCACGATCCGAGACGGCGACTGGCTCGTCGGGTCCGACATCGCCCCCGGCCGCTACCGCACCGACGCCACCGACCCCGACTGCTACTGGGAACGGGCCAGCGACTTCACCCGCGACCTCGGCACCCTCCTCGAGAACAACCTCCCCGACCGCCGCAAGGAGGTCACCCTCCACGACGGCGAGCGGTTCACGACCTACCTCTGCGGAACCTGGACCCCCGGCTGACCCCCGCTGGTCGGTGGCCGTCGGGGCGGCCGGGGTCGAAGGCCACTCCTCGAAGGCGGCGCAGCGCCCGTCGGGCCCGAACCGGAGCACCCACAGGTCGCGCCACCGCCCGGCCGCGCCGCCGGGCCCGTAGTCGACCGCCAGCCGGACGGCAGCGGTGGCGCCGTCGATCGCGCTCCGCCTCCCCCCCACCCCCGAACCTGCCCCCGAAACGGGGAGCC
>DATCLV010000064.1:0-3708 GCA_036563745.1 Acidimicrobiales bacterium
CGACGACGCCGCGTCCGACGACGCCGCGCCCACGGCCACCACGACCGCCTCCGCCTGACCCTGGTCGGACCGCCTCCCACCCCAGGGTGAGACCGGGAAGGGACCGTGGGGCGATGTGCCGCCGCCCGGGTTTCCGGACGATGGCGGCATGGCAGCAACCACGCTCCCCGCACCCCCGGCGGCCGACCCGGTCGACCCCCTCCACCCTGGTCGGCCCGCCGTCGAGGTGGACGGCCTCGTCAAGACCTACGGCCGGACCACCGTCCTCGACGGCCTCTCCTTCGCCGTTCCCCAGGGCGAGATCTTCGGCCTCCTCGGGGCCAACGGCGCCGGCAAGACCACCGCCGTCGAGATCGTCCAGGGTCTCCGCTCCCGAGACGCCGGCGAGGTCCGCGTCCTGGGCCTCGACCCGGTCGCCGACCGGCCCCGCCTGCGCCACCTCGTCGGCTCGCAGCTCCAGTCGTCCGCCCTGCCCGACCGGCTGAAGGTCGGCGAGGCGCTGCGCCTCTTCGCCCGGCTCGCCGGCGACGTCGTCGACTGGGCGCAGCTCCGCGACGAGTGGAGCCTCGGCCACCTCGAGCGCCGCCCGTTCGGCGCCCTGAGCGGCGGCGAGCGCCAGCGGCTGTTCCTGGCGCTGGCCCTCGTCAACCGGCCCCGTCTGGTGTTCCTCGACGAGCTGACCCAGGGCCTCGACGTCGGCGCCCGCCGCGACACGTGGGCGCTGATCGAGCGGGTGCGCGACGCCGGGTCGACCGTCGTCCTCGTCACCCACTTCATGGACGAGGCCGAGCGGCTGTGCGACCGGGTCGCCGTGCTCCACCGGGGCCGGATCACCGCCGCCGGGCGGCCCGCCGACCTCGTCGCCGACCACGGCGGCCCGGTGCACCTGCGGTTCTCGCTGCCGGACGAGGTCCCCGCCGACGTGCTGGCCGGCGTCGACCGGGTGCCCGGCGTCACCGCCGCGACCACCGGGGCCGCCGGGGCCGTCGACGGGCGCCGGGTGGACATCGCCGCCACGGCCACCGCCACCGTCGCCGTGACCGCCGAGCTGGCCCGCCGCGGCCTGGCCCCGGCCGACTTCACCGTCGTCCGCCCGTCCCTGGAGGACGTGTTCGTCGCCCTGACCCGGGAGGTCTCCTGATGCCCAACCCCGCCTCGCTCACCGCCCTCACCCGCACCGAGGCCCGGCTCCTGTCCCGGGACTGGGCGGCCATGGTCTTCGCCTTCGTCTTCCCACCCCTCACGCTGCTGGTGCTGGCCGGCTCCTTCGGCAGCGAGCCCGACGCTGGCTTCGACAACGAGCTGCCCAGCGACTTCTACATCACCGGCTACCTGGGCATCCCGCTCGCGGCGCTGGCGCTGATCGGGCTGCCGGTCCTGCTCGCCTCCTACCGGGAGCGTGACGTCCTGCGCCGCTTCACCGCCTTCGGCGTCCCGACCCGCACGGTCGTCACCGCCCAGGCGGTGGTGACCGCCCTGCTGGTGGTGCTGGCCGCCGCCACCGTCCTGGCCGTGGCCGCCCCGACCTACGGGGTCCCGTCGATCGAGGACCCGCTGGCCGTGGCGGCGGCGTTCACGCTCGGGTCGCTGACGATGATCGTGCTGGGCGTGGCGCTCGGCCTGTCGCTGCGGACCGCCCGGGGCGCCCAGGCGATCGGCCTCCTGGCGTTCTTCCCGATGTTCCTGCTGTCGGGTGGCGGCCCGCCGCCCGAGGTGATGACCGACGCCATGCGCCGCATCGCCGACGTCCTGCCGCTGACCCACGCCATCGCCGGGGTCCGCGACCCGTGGCTGGGCAGCGGCCCGGTCGGCGGTCACCTGGCGGTGCTGGGGGTCTGGCTGGTGGTCGGGCTGGCCGTCGTGGGATGGCAGGTCCGCCGCCGCTGACCCGCCCCGGCGAGGGAACCACCCCACCTCGAACGACACGACCCCGGCACCAGCGAGGTGCCGGGGTCGCTCGTCGTCCGGGGTCGCCGGAGGGAGGTGCGGAGGTGCAGAGGTGCAGGGGGCAGGGGTGCCGCCGAGGACGGGGTTCCGCCGGGGACGGGGTTCCGCCGGGGACGGTCAGCGGACGGCGATGACGCCGCAGGCCAGCCGGGCGCCGGCGTTGCCGGTGGCGGCGGTCTTGTCGGTGGCGTCGTCGCCGTTGGCCGTGTAGCGGTCGGTGCCGCGGCCGGTGGGGACGTTGCCGAAGTTGTCGGGGTCGGCGTGGAGGACCACCGCCCGGCCGTCGAGGTCGGCGAGGTCGTGCGGCAGGGCGCCGGCGTCGTACTCGGCCCGACCCCGGCCTCGGTCGTCGAGCTGGATGGAGGGCAGGTCGCCGGTGTGGTGCCCGTGGGCCTCGTCACCCGATCGGAGGTGGCCGTCGACGGCGACGAACCACGTGTCGGCCGGCTCGTCGGGGTCGGCCTCGCAGCCCTCGCCGTTGGACGGGTCGTCGTTGGCGTGGACGTGGAGGCCGTGGAACGCCGGGTCGGGCGCCTGCTCGTCGGGGATGTCGAGCTCGACGTCGACGGTGGTGACGCCGTCGTCGACGTCGAACTCGACCGTGCCGACCCGGCTGCCGTCGGCCGTCTCCAGCCGCGCGACGGCCGAGGCTTCGTCGTCGTCGCCCGACTGGGCGGCGAGGGCCGGGGCGATCAGGGCGGCGGCACCGGCGATGCCGGCACCGGCGACGATGAGGACAGAACGACGCATTCCCACCACGCTACGTGGCGTGGCCGGGGCGGCGCGGGGACCGGCCGCACGTGGCGCGGGACCCTACGACATGCGGGCGAGGGCTTCGCGGAAGGGGTCGAGGCCGAGGGAGCCGAGGTTGAGCGCCCGCTGGTGGAAGGCCTTCAGGTCGAAGCGGGCGCCCTCGCGGCGCTGGGCGTCGGCCCGGGCCTCCAGCCAGATCCGCTCGCCCACCTTGTAGGACGGCGCCTGCCCCGGCCAGCCGAGGTAGCGGTTGAGCTCGAAGCGCAGCTGCTCGTCACCGAGCCGGCAGTGGCCCCGCATGAACTCCCAGCCCAGCTCCGGCGTCCACCGCTCGCCGGGGTGGAAGCCGAAGGGGTTGTCGGCCGGGATCTCCAGCTCGAGGTGCATGCCGATGTCGACGATCACCCGCGCCGCCCGGAACGCCTGGGCGTCGAGCATGCCGAGCTTGTCGCCGGGGTCGTCGAGGTAGCCGAGCTCGTCCATGAGCCGCTCGGCGTAGAGGGCCCAGCCCTCGCCGTGCCCGGACGACCAGCTCATGAGCCGCTGCCACCGGTTGAGCAGGTCGGCCCGGGCGGCGGTCTGCCCGATCTGCAGGTGATGGCCGGGCACGCCCTCGTGGTAGACGGTGGTGACCTCGCGCCACGTGGAGAACTCCTCGACCCCGGCGGGCACCGCCCACCACATGCGGCCGGGCCGGGAGAAGTCCTCGCTGGGCGGCGTGTAGTAGACGCCGCCGTCGCTGGTGGGGGCGATGCAGCACTCCATGCGCCGCACCGGCTCGGGGATGTCGAAGTGGGTGCCGTGCAGCTCGTCGATGGCCCGGTCGGTGAGCTCCTGCATCCAGGCGCGGAACTCCTCCTTGCCGGGCACCTTGCGGGCCGGGTCGGCGTCGAGCGCGGCGACGCCGTCGTCGATCGACGCGCCCTCGCCCGCCAGGTCGGCGGCGATCGCCCGCATCTCGGTCTCGATGCGGTGCAGCTCCTCGAAGCCCCAGGCGTAGGTCTCGTC
>DATCLV010000065.1:0-4063 GCA_036563745.1 Acidimicrobiales bacterium
CGACGACGCCCTCCGGGAGCGGTTCCGGGCGATCGCCGTGCCGGAGCCGCTGGGCGTGACGCGGGAGCCGCGGGCGCTGAGCGACGACCCGCGCCGGTACAAGGTGCCGGTCACCGTGATCGCCTGCGAGTTCCCGACCGACGCCCTGCGCCGGTGGATGGCCGACGGCCAGGCCGCCGAGCTGGCCCGGATCGAGGACGTCGAGCTGGTCGACCTGCCCACCGGGCACTGGCCGCAGCTCACGCGGCCCGCCGACCTCGCCGCCGCCATCCTCGCCGCGATCGGCGGCTGACCCCGGCTGCACCCCGGGAACCCCGGGAACCCCGGGAAAATTGCGTTCGTCCGGCCGCCATATGCGGCCGGACGAACGCAATTTGGGGCGGGGTGGGCCCGGATCAGTCGGTCTGGGCGACCGCCTGCCGCCAGGCTTCGACCACCGCGGGATCGGCCGCGTAGTCGGCGAACGACCGGGGCGCGTGGCCGGTCACCTTCTCGATGTCCGGGGTGCCGGCGGCGCTCACGCCGTTGCGGACCCGCTCGTCGAGCAGGCCGCCCAGCAGCTCGGCGTAGTCCTGCGGCAGCCCGCCGGCCACCTGCTGGGCCACCCACGCCTCCCGGGTGACGTCGTCGTGGACGACCGGGAGGCCCGTGGCGGCGGTGATCCCGGCGGCGATGTCGCCGAAGGTCAGCGCCTCGGGGCCGGCGAGCGTGTAGCCGGCGCCGTCGTGGTCCTCCGGGTGCAGCAGCGTGGCCGCCGCCACCTCGGCGATGTCGTCGGCGTGCACGAACGCCTCGGCGCCGTCGCCCGTGGGGGCCGCGATCCGCCCGCCGACCGGGCGGAGCCAGCCCTCGCTGAAGTTGTGGAGGAACCACCCGGGCCGCACCACCGAGTGGGTGAGCGACGAGCGGGCGGCGAGGTCGAGCTCGACGGCCCGCGGCGGCGCCTCGGGCGGCAGCTGGTCGACGCCCCGGGCGGCGAGGAACGTGACGTGGTGGACGCCGGCCGCCTCGGCCCGGTCGACGAACGCCGTGACCACCGGCGGGTAGTCGAGTCGCCCGCTCGGCGGCACCACGTACACGACGCCGACGCCGGACAGGGCCGGGCCCCACGACGTGGGGTCGTCCCAGTCGAAGACGACGTCGGCGCCGCGGCGGGCGGCGGTGCGGACCTTGGCGCCGGCGGCCCGGAGGAGGGGGGCGATGCGGCGGGCGGTCTTGCCGGTCCCGCCGAGGAGGAGGATCGTGTCGTTGCTCATGGCACCACTCAACCGGTCGCCACGAGCACCATCCATGCTTGCAACGGCCTGATCCATGCGCGATCGTCACGGGCGATGGACGTGCTGACCGATCTCCTGGCACGGTCCCGCGCCCGGGGCGCCGGGTTCTCGCACACCACGCTCCACGGCCCGGCCGCGCTCGCCTTCCCACCCGGCCCGGGCCTGGCGGTGCACGTGATGGTCGACGGCGAGGCGCACCTGCGGACGGCCGTCGACGGCGACGTCGGCCCTGGCGGGCCCGACCGCCCTGACGGCGCGGGCACGCCGGTGCGGGCCGGCGACGTCGTCCTCGTCCGCGGCCCGGTCGAGCACGCCCTGGCCCACCCCGTCGACGCCGCCGCCACCCCACTGGCGGAGGTCATGGCCGCCGGCCCGCTGCCCGGCACGGCCCGGGGCTACGTGGTCGGCCCCACCGACCGGCCGGTCGACGCCGTGTTCTTCTGCGGCGCCTACCTGTTCGACGGCGACCTGTGCGACGGCGTCCTCACCGCGCTGCCCGACACGATCGTGCTGCGCCCCGCGCCCGGCGGCGCCCTCCGGGCCACCACCGACCTGCTGGCCCGCGAGATCCTGAGCGACGCCCCCGGCCAGCAGGCGCTGCTCGACCGGCTCCTCGACGTCATGCTGGTGCTGGTCCTCCGCCACCACTTCGAGGCGGCAGGCGACGCGGCGCCGCCGTGGTTCCGGGCGTCGGCCGACCCGGGCGTCGGCGCGGCGCTGCAGGCCATCCACGCCGACCCGGCGGCCCCGTGGACGGTGGCGAGCCTGGCCCGGGTGGCGTCGCTGTCGCGCGGGGCGTTCGCCCGCCGCTTCCGGGAGCTGCTGGGCGTCCCACCGCTCGGCTACCTGACGAGCTGGCGCATGGCGCTGGCCCGGGAGCGCCTGCGCGACGGCCACGAGGGGCTGGCCGCGGTGGCCGCGGCGGTGGGCTACCGGTCGGAGTTCGCGTTCGCCGCCGCCTTCAAGCGGCACCACGGCGTGGCGCCGGGGCGCTGGCGGGCGACGGCCGCGGCGGCGAGCCACGACGCCCGGGCCGCCGGGGCGAGTTGAAGACATCCTTGTTCGCCACTGGGGGCGGTGCCTACGATGACCGCCGGTCGCCCCACCCGGGGGCGGGGACGAGCTGGGGGACGCCGTGGAGCGCTCGGGAGTCGTTCGTCGGGTCGTCGCGGCCCTCGCCGTGCTCGCGGCGCTGACCGCGGCCACGGCCTGCTCGGGCTCGTCGGACGACGACGGCGCCGACGAGGCCCCCGCCGGCGGGGACGGCGCCGGCGACGGCGACGCTGCGGGCAGTGGCGGCGACGACGTCGAGGCCCCCGAGCCCGAGGTGTTCACCGGCACGGTCGAGGACTTCTACACGGTGCCCGACCCGCTGCCGTCCGGCGAGCCCGGCCAGCTCATCCGCGTGCAGGAGGTGGAGAGCACGCCGGAGACCACCACGGTGCGGGTGATGTACCACTCGCTCGACGCCCAACGGAAGGACCGGGCCGTCACCGGCATCGTCGTCTACCCGACCGACCCCGGCGGGGCGCCCGAGGAGGGCTGGCCCGTGCTGTCGTGGTCCCACGGCACCACCGGCATCGCCCCGAAGTGCGCGCCCAGCCGCGGCCCGCTGCCGGTGCCCACGTTCGGGGTCCGGGGCGTGATCGTCGCCACCGACTACGTCGGCCTCGGGCCCGAGGGCGAGATCCACCCCTACCTGTCGAAGTACGGCGAGGGCTACGCCGCCATCGACGCCGTGCGGGCCGCCATCGACCTGCCCGAGGCCCACGCCGGCACCCGGTGGCTGTCGGCGGGGCACTCGCAGGGCGGGCACGGGGCGCTGTCGGCCGCCGAGCTGTCGGCCGACCACGCTCCCGAGCTGGAGCTGCTGGGCACGCTGGCCTACGCCCCCGGGGCCGAGCTCACCAAGAGCTACGGCGACGCCGACGCGGTCGTCACCCAGGTGGTCGGGGCGATGATGCTCTACGGCGCCGTGGGCGAGCACCCCGAGCTCGTGCCCGAGGACTACGCCGGCCCCGAGCTGGAGGCCGTGGCCGACGTGATTCGGAACGAGTGCCTGGACGCCGTCGGCATCGCCGTCGCCCCGATCCCCGCCGACGCGGTCTTCAAGCGGGACCCGCGCACCGAGGAGCTGACCCGGTCGATCCTGGAGGCCAACGAGGTGGGGACCGTGCGGGTCGACGCCCCGCTCCTGCTGATCTCGGGCACCGCCGACACGACGGTCGTCATCGACCGGGTGCGGGACCTCTACGCCCGCCTGTGCGAGATCGGCCAGGTCACCGAGCTGGTGGAGGTCGAGGGCGCCGACCACGGCGACGTCATCCCCCGCACCAGCGACACGGCGACGACCTGGCTGGCCGAGCGCCTCGCCGGCGAGCCACCCACCGACACCTGCGCCACGGCGCCGCCGGAGTGACACGGCGGCCGGCGGCCGGGTCGGGCGGCTCGTCCCGCCGGCGCCGGGGTCAGCCCGGGGACGCCGGGCGACCGGGGTTGGCGGGCAGGTCGTCGAACCGGCCGGCCGGCCTCACCTTCCGGTAGGCCTCGACGACCGGCGCCAGCTCGGCCGGCGTGGCGCCGTGCAGGATCACCCCGTCGACCCCGAGGTCGAACTGGCGCAGCACCCGCTCGGCGCAGCGCTCGGGGCTGCCGGTGGCGGCCGGCTCCAGCCACTCGTCGGGCAGCAGCGTGGCGATGTGCTCCAGCGTGGCCGTGTCGGCCTTGGCGTCGATGGCGCCGCCGACCGAGGCGACCACCGGATCGGCCCGGAACCGCTCCAGCAC
>DATCLV010000071.1:0-11889 GCA_036563745.1 Acidimicrobiales bacterium
CTGTTGCGGGCGGTGCCCGAGGCCGAGCTGCCGGTCGGTGAGGACGACTCGGGCGCCGTCGCGACGGGTTGGGCGGGTGGCGGCGCGATCGGCGTCGGGGGTGGCGACGACATCGACGATGCCGGAATCAGCGCTGGTGTCGGCGCCGGCGTCGAGGTTGGTGGCGACGCCGGCGTCGAGGTTGGTAGCGGTGCCGACGACACCGACGACACCGACGACGCCGGCCTCGCCGACCTGATGTGGCCGTGGGCATCGGCGACCGAGCCAACGGTGTCCGGTCCCTCGACCGTCGTGGGGGTGCCGGCGGAGGGTGGTGCCCCCACCTCGCCGCACAGCGGTCGAGGGGCCGGCGGGGGCCGGACGGGCGAGACAGGGCCCGCCTCCGGCCTCCGACCTCACCGGTCGGCGGACGACCGAGTCGACGGTGCTCGCCGGCCGGGCCCCGCCGGCGGAACCGACACGTGCGGCCGTGGAGCGGACGCGAGCGGCCGCCAGGGCGACCAGCCGGCCGACGGCTCGGCGGGCGACCGCCCGACGCACTCGACGTGGAGCCCGGCCGTGGCGCCGTCGAGGTTCGTGCGGCCGGAGGATCGGACAGTCGTGGGAGGGGCGCTCGTCACCGGCGCCGACGATCCCACCGAGGACGAGGACCCGTGGCGGTCCCGCCTCCTCGAGCCCGGCGTCGGTGGGCTCACGCCGACGTCGGGTGACGGTGACGACCGCACCGAGCCGGTCGACCCGTTGTTCGGTGACCAGAGCTCGGCCGAGCTCGACGAGGTGTTCGCCGACCGCCCCTGGCCGGCCGAGGGGTCGGGCCGCCGCCGGCGGCGGGACCGGGCACCTCGTCACCCATCGCCGCCCCGACGGCGGCGGGCGCCGCGACGGAGGCTGACCGGGGGCCTGCCCGCTGCCCCTGTGGTCGCCGGCCTCGCCGCCGCCGTCGTCGGGGCGGTCACCTACTTCGGCGGCTGGACGGTCCCGTTCGGCCTCCCGAGCCGATCGGCAGCACCACCCGACTGCCCGTCCTCCTCTGCATCGACCGCATCCACCGCATCGACCGCCTCCGCCGCCCCGGCGTCCGCGTCGGCGTCATCGGCGCCGGTCGTCGACATCGACGGCGACGGCTGCGGTGAGGCGCTCACGATCGCCGCCGGGGTCGTGACCGCCGACGACCGCCGGTGGCGGGTCGCCGAGCCCGACGACTCGGTGGTCGTGGCCGACTGGGACTGTGATGGCCGCGCCACACCGGCGGTCTACCGGGTCGCCACCGGCGACGTGTTCGTCTTCGACGGCTGGGCCGACGCGTCCGGGCCGTTGGAGGTGGCGGCCGTGGGCAGCGTCGTCGGTGGCACCCGGATCGCCGACACCGCCACCGACGACCCCTGTCCCACCCTCGCCATCGAGATGCCCGACGGCGAGCAGCACCCGGTGGAGGTCGGAGGATGAGGTCCACACGGCTGCTGCTGATCGCCCTGCTGGCCGCCGGCTTCCTCGCCCTCGGCCAGGTGGGCGGCGACGAGCTCCGCGTGCCGTTCGAGACGGCCGACGCCCTCGTCGCCTGGGTCGACGCCACCCGGCCGGTCCCACTGGCGATGTCGCTGGTCCGCCTGGCCGCCCGGATGCTGTGCGGCTACCTGCTGCTGGCGACGATCCTCCAGGTCCTCGCCGACGCCCTCGGCTACCCGTGGCTCACGTTGCTGGCCCGCCGGGCGGTGCCGCTCGTCCTGCGCCACGCCCTCGGCGGCGGCGCGGGCGTGAGCCTCGCCGCCGGCTCGGTCCTCGGGATGTCGGGCGGCGTGGCCTGGGCCAGCCCCGGGGGCGGTCGGGAGGTGGTCGCCACCGCCGACGAGGCCGCACCCGACACGCCGACGGCCACGATGACCCTCCTCACCCCCACACCACCGGTCGCCACGCCCCCGACCACGTCGTCACGGGCGCCGACGGCCACGATGGTCCTGCTGCCGCCGTCCGCCGCCGGCAAGGCAGCAGGCTCCGACCGCTCGGCGGGGCCGGCGGTCGCCCTCGATCCCCCGCCCGTGCCCGTGGCCGCGGCCGACGCCGACGGGGCCGCCGACGGCGACAGGAACGGGAACGGTGACGCCGAGGGCCACGCCGGTGAGGTCCCGACGACGACGGTGCCGCCCGGGAGCGTCGTGGTCAGCGTGCCCGACCCGACGGCCGCCACCGATGTCGGGCCACCCGCCGGCACCACACCGCCGAGCGGCGGGGAACCGGCGGCGATCGTCGTCGACGACAACGAGGTCTGGGTCGTACGGACCGGCGACTCGTTCTGGTCGATCGCCGAGGACGTCGTCGGCGTCGGCCCGAGGACCCACGCCTACTGGGAGCAGCTGATCGCCGCCAACCGGTCCCGGCTCGCCGTGCCCGACCAGCCCGACCTGCTGTTCCCCGGCCAGCGGCTCACGCTTCCGCCGCCGGTGCCACGGGAGGGGTGACGTGCAGCCAACGCTCGGTCGCCGCCGTGAACCGCCGCTCCCGATCCCCCACGACCGCGGTCGTCAGCGCCTGCTCGACGGCGGCGTCGAGGGCCTCCTGGGTGTCGCCGATCACCTCGTCGACGATCCCCAGCGCGGCGAGGTCCCGGGCGGTGAGCTTCAACTGCTCGGCCACCTCGGGTGCTTTGGTGGCGTCCCGCTCGAGGATCGAGGCGGCGCCCTCCGGGCCGATCACCGAGAACACCGCGTGCTCGGAGATCAGGAGGCGGTCACCGCAGCTCAGGGCCAACGCTCCCCCGCTGCCGCCCTCGCCCACGCACACCGACACGATCGGGGTGGGGCAGCTGGCCATGGCGGCGAAGGTCCGGGCCATCTCCTGGCCGATCCCGTCCAGCTCGGCCGCGGGCGACGGATCGGCGCCCGGCGTGTCGACCAGGGTCACCACCGGCAGCCCCCGGCGTCCGGCGAGTGCGAGTGCCCGCTGGGCGAGGCGGTAGCCGCGGGGGGTGGGGCGGCCGTCGCCGTGGTACCGGTCGGTGGCGATCACCACGCACCGCCGGTCCCCGATCACCGCCAGCCCGGCTCGCACGGTCCGGTCGGCGCCGTTGAGCTCCAGCCACGAGCGGCACAGCCGGCCGGCGCGGTCGATGCCGCTGGGGCGACCGGCGGCCCGGGCCCGCAGCACCTCGCCCCAGGCGCCCCCGACGCCCGGATCCTCCACGGCAGGCAGTGGCCGGGTGGGCAGGCTGCGCTCCCGCAGACCCAAGGCCAGTTCCACCCAGGCGGCCTCCTCGCCGGGCGCCACCAGCTCGTCGAGCAGGCCGTGGTCGTAGAGCGACTGGGCCGTGTGCGAGCCCGGCGGGAGGGTCGTGCCGAGGGCGTCCTCGGCCACCCGCGGGCCGGCGAAGCCGATCGTCGCCGTCGGGTGGGCTGCCCGGACGTCGACCAGCGAGGCGTACGACACGAAGACCCCACCGGTGGTCGGCGACCCGTAGATCCCGATCGACATGAGGCCGGCGTCCGAGTGCCGCTGCGCCGCGGCAGCGGTGCGCCCCAGCTGCGCCAGGGCCACCATCCCCTCCTGGACCCGGGCGCCACCGGTGCGGGTGAACACCACGATGGGCAGGCCGAGGTCGACAGCCCGGTCGTAGGCCCGCACCACCTTCTCGCCGGCGGCGGCCCCGATGGTGCCGCCGTGCACGTCGAAGCGGCTGTCGATGAAGGCGTAGTGCGCGGTGCGGCCGGTCCGCACCGACTCCCCCTTCTGGTCGGCCAGGCGCGCCGCGTAGCCGGGGAAGCCCAGCGGATCACCGGCCGTGAGGGCGGCGTCCCATTCTTCGACCAGGGGGTGGAACGGCACGGCCGGAGAGTCTCGCGTCCCGGCCCCTCGCGACACCAAGACCCATCTCCGTCCCCGTCACCGGAGCGGAGCAGGCACCTACCGCAGGCGAAGCGCCACCTCGTTGGCCAGCAGCCGGCCCTGGACGGTGAGGACGATCCGCTCCTGCGACGACGCCGTCGCCGCCGCCGTGGTGGCGCCGCCGAGGTCCACGCCGATCGCGTCGGCTGCATCGCCCGCGTCGATCCGCTCGACCAGCCCACCCATCGCGTCGAGCTCGTCCGGCGGCAGCGCGGTGGCCGGCACGCCCGAGCGGGTCCGGATCGCCAGCTGGAGCGCCTCCAGCCGCCGCCCCTCGGCGTCGAGCCGCTCCTCCCCCGCCACCGGCGACCGCCCCTCGGCGATCGCGGCGATGTAGCGCTCGGGCGTCCGGACGTTCCAGAACCGTCGCCCGTCGCGGTGCGAGTGCCCGGCGCACCCCACCGCCTGGTACTCGCCCATCGACCAGTAGAGGCGGTTGTGGCGGCACTCGTGGCCCGGGCGGGCCCAGTTCGAGATCTCGTACCACGCCAGCCCGGCAGCCTCGAGGGCCTCGCAGGCGGCCAGGTACTTGTCGGCCTGGTCGTCGTCGTCCGGGTGGCGGGCCGTGTCGTCCGCCAGCGGCGTCCCCGGCTCGACGGTCAGGGCGTAGGCCGACACGTGCGGCGGCTCGAGCTCGAGCGCCGCGTCCAGCGTGCGCCGCCAGTCGTCGAGCGACTCACCGGCGCCGCCGTAGATCAGGTCGACGTTGAACGTCGGGATGCCCGCGGCCCGCAGCAGCTCGACCGAGCGCGTGACGTTGGCAGGGTCGTGTGTCCGCCCCAGCGCGGCCAGCACCTTCGGCACCATCGACTGCACACCCAGGCTGACGCGGGTGACGCCCCCGGCGGCGAAGGTGTCCACCAGCTCCGGGGTCACGGTGTCCGGGTTCGCCTCGACGGTCACCTCGCAGTCGGCGGTGCGAGGGATCAGGTCGAGGACGGCGATCAGCTCCCCCGGCGGGAGCAGCGAAGGGGTCCCACCCCCCACGAAGATGGAGGTGGCCGGAGGCATCCCTCCGGCCACCAACCGCTGGACGTCCGTACGGCAGGCGGCCAGGTAACCCGTCTGGAGATGATGGCGGTCGGTCCACGTGGCGAAGGCGCAGTAGTCGCAACGGGAGGCACAGAACGGCACGTGGACGTACACACCGAACTGCTGCTCCTGCTCCCGCCCGACGGCCGTGCCACCAGGACCCATCGCCACCTCAGCGGACGAGGCTGAGCCCGAGGCTGTTCAGCCGCGCCGGCACCTGGTCGGGATGGCAGTCCAGGATGCACGCGATGGCACGCAGGTCGTCGCGACGGATGGTCAACATCCGACCGTTGTAGTCCCCTCGTTGCACCTGGATCATCCGCAGGTACCGGGCGATCATCTCACCCTCCTGCCCTCGCACCTGCTCCACGGCCGTGAGGTCGATCGTCACGGGACGATCGTCACGTCGTGCACCACGTGCGCGCTCCGTCAGGTCGACGACCTGCTCGTCACCACGACCGACGCCGAAGTCGTCGTCCGCGGGCAACATCTGGTCGACCGGAACCTGGTAGAAGCGAGCGAGGCGCTGCAACCTCGGGACCGAGATCGCACGCTCGCCTCGCTCGTATGCACCCAGCACTGATGCCTTGAACTCGTGTTCAGACGCCGCCTCCACTTCCTGAAGCGACAGATGCTTCTGGCGGCGAATCGCACGGAGCCGGGCACCAACCCGTACGGCATAGCCTGTCTCGCGCTCGGCTTCGAGCTCGTTGTCCATCCTGTTCCTCCTGGCCACCTCGGCGGGATTTCAAGCGGTGGCCTACGCCCGCCCACCCAGGAACGCGCGGTGGGACGACGCCTACTCTACGCACTAGCCAACCCCTGAACAATCACGTCCCGTGCGGGCCGTTGACCTGGGCCGGAACGGCCGGTTCGACGATGCGGCTACGGATTGCGACAAGCAACGCACCTGCCGTGATAGCGGCCGTCTCGGAGCGTAAGGTGTGCGCGCCCAGCCGGACGAGTGGGAGTCCAAACCCCCGTTCCGCGGGGCTCCAGCCCCCTTCCGGGCCGACCAGCACCGTCCGCACGGAAAGTGAGGGCGGCTCGCCCGTGCCATCGGCCATCGTCGCCCCCGGAAGGGCCGCGACGGCGGCGAAGTCGGTGACCCGCTCGACCGTCGGCACGTGGGTCCGGCGGCACTGCATCGACGCCAGCCGGGCGATCGTCTGCAGCCGCTCCACCTGACGGTCGGCCTTGGCCGGCTCCCACCGGACCACCGACCGCTCGGCGTGGAAGGGCACGATCCGGTCGACGCCCAGCTCGGTCAGCTTCTGGACGACGAGCTCGGGCCGCTCGCCCTTCACCAAGGCGAACGCCACGGTGAGCCGGGGCTCGGGCGCCGGGTCGACGACGACGTCACCGACGTCGACGAGCTCGCTGCCGTCGGTCAGCCGGCACGGTCGCCAGCGCCCGGCACCGTCGCCGACGGTCACGGGGCTGCCGGCGGGCAGCCGGAGCGACCGGTGCAGGTGCCGGTCGTCCTCGTCGGTCAGCCGGGGCGCGTCGAGGTCGTCGACGAAGACGTGCGCCCGCGCCGAGGGCGGCGTCACGGGCTCGGGCACGGAACGGCGGCCTCGCCTCGCTCGCCTTGCCGCGACCTACTTGAAGGCCGAGCGGAGGCGCGACATGAACCCGGCGGGCGGCGGCGCCACTTCGTCGCCCCGCAGCTCCGCCAGCTGCCGGATCAGGTCTTCCTCTTCCTCGCTCAGCTCGGTCGGCACCTCGACCACGACCGTGACGCGCATGTCGCCCCGCGCCCGCCGGTCGAGGTGCGGCACGCCCTTGCCCCGCAGCCGGAACGTGGTGCCCGACGCCGTGCCCCGGGGCAGCTCCAGCGGGACGGTGCCGTCGAGGGTCTCCACGTCGATCGTGGCGCCCAGCGTGGCCTGCGTGTAGGGCACGCTCAGCTCCAGCACGAGGTCGGTGCCCTCCCGCTGGATGTACTCGTGGGGCCGCACCCGCAGGTGGACGTAGAGGTCACCGGCGGGACCCCCACGGGGGCCGACGGCGCCCCGGCCCGACAGCCGCAGGGTGGAGCCGGTCTCGACGCCGGCGGGGATGTCGACCGTGTAGGTGCGCTCGTCGAGCGTGCGCCCCTCGCCGCCGCACTCGTGGCACGGCGCGGCGATGACCTCGCCCGACCCGCCGCAGCGGGCGCAGGGCGACGTCGTGACCATCTGGCCGATGAACGACTGCCGCACCCGCTGGACCTGGCCGGTGCCGCCGCACTCGACGCACGTGACGGCCTTCGTGCCCTCGGCCGCGCCGGTGGCGTCACAGGCGGCGCACGCCACGGCGGTCTGCACGGTCACGCTGTGCTTGCAGCCGAAGACGGCGTCCTCGAAGTCGAGGTCGACGACCACCTCGATGTCGGCGCCGCGCGGCGGCCCGGACGGGCGCCGGCTGCGGCCGCCGAACGGGCTGCCGCCGAAGACCGCCTCGAAGAGGTCGTTGAAGCTGCCACCCATGAAGTCGGCCACGCTGGGGGCGTTGACGCCCTCGGGGCCGAGCGTGTCGTAGCGACGGCGCTTCTCGGGGTCGGAGAGCACCTCGTAGGCGAGCGTGATCTCCTTGAACTTCGCCTCGGCCTCGGGGTCGTTGGGGGCGGCATCGGGGTGCAGCTGCCGCGCCAACTGGCGGTACGCCCGTTTGATCTCCTCGGGCGTTGCGCTCCGGCTCACGCCGAGCAGCTCGTAGTAGTCAGTCGCCACCGGTTCCTTCTTTGGGGACTTCGGCCGTCAGCCCTCGGCCAGACGATCGGACAGTCGGTCGCTGACGACGGCCACGGCCGCCAGCGCCTGCGGGTAGTTCATGCGGGTGGGGCCGAGCACGCCGATCGTGCCCAGGCGCTCACCCTCGATCTCGTAGGGGGCGACGACGAGCGCGCACTCCGCCAGCGGCGGCACGCCCGTCTCCGACCCGATCGCCACGTGCAGCCCTCGGTCGAGGACGTCACGCAGCAGCGTGACCACCACGTACTGCTGCTCGAGGATCCCGAGCACCGACCGGACGGTCTCGATGGCGTCGAACGCCTGGGCCACGCGGGCGGTGCCGCCGACGAAGACGTGCTCGGCCTCCTTGCGCCGCTGCTGCTCGTTCAGGACGCTCACGGCCCGCTTGACGAGCTCGTCGGTGGCCTCGTCGCCGGTGGCCGGCACCGCGGGGAGCTTGTTCCGCACGGCGTCGCGCAGCTGCGCCGACAGGTGGGCGGTGGCGGCGCCGAGGCGCTCCTCGCCCGTGTCGGGCGGCAGCTCGATCGTGTGCTTCTCGACGTTCCCGTCGCTGAGCACGACCACGACCAGGGCGGTCGACCCGGTGAGGCTGACCAGCTGCACCGACCGCACCTTCGCCTCGGGCGACGACGGCGACACGACCACGCTGGCCAGGTCGGTGAGGTTCGACAGGAGGCGGCCCGTGGCGGCGAGCATCTCCTCGACCTCGCCGTGGGCCCGCTGGAAGAAGTCGCGCACCTGCTCGGCCGACGCCCCCGGCAGCCGCACCGGCGCCCGGAGGTGGTCGACGAAGAAGCGGTAGCCCTTCTCGGTGGGCACCCGCCCGGCCGAGGTGTGGGGCTGCAGCAGGTACCCCTCGGCCTCGAGCTGGGCCATCTCGTTGCGGATGGTGGCCGACGACACGTCGACGCCCGGTGCGGACGCGACATGGCTCGAGCCGACGGGTTGCGCCGTCTCGATGTACTCCTCCACCACAGCCCGGAGGATCGCTGCCTTGCGGTCGTCCAGCATCTGGCAGTCGAGTCTACCGAGTGCCAGTTCGGAGGTAGAGGCCGAGTGCCCTTGACGATCGCGTCGCGCGTGCGCTCGATCGCCGGTGCCGGCACGCCGTCGTCCGGGTCGCCACGCCTCGTCCTGCCCTCGCTCTCGATCGTGCCGGGAACCGTCGCCCGCCGTCTGCCGTCGTCGCCGTGACCGCCGTCAGTCGTCGAGCCGGAGGGCGCTGATGAAGGCCTCCTGGGGCACCTCGACGCGGCCGATCGACTTCATCCGCTTCTTGCCTTCCTTCTGACGCTCCAGCAGCTTCCGCTTGCGGGTGATGTCGCCGCCGTAGCACTTGGCGAGGACGTCCTTGCGCTTCGCCTTCACGGTCTCCCGGGCGATGATCCGCCCGCCGATCGCCGACTGGATCGGGACGTCGAACATCTGCCGCGGGATGAGCTCCCGGAGCTTCTCGGTCATGCGCCGCCCGTACTCGTAGGCCTTGTCCTTGTGGACGATCGCGCTGAACGCGTCGGCCGCGACCCCGTTGAGCAGGACGTCGACCTTCACCAGGTTGGAGCGGACGTACCCGGACGGCTCGTAGTCGAGGCTGGCGTAGCCCTGGGTGCGGGACTTCATCTGGTCGAAGAAGTCACGCACGACCTCGGCCAGCGGCACTTTGTAGACCAGCTCCATCCGCTCGGGCGACAGGTACTCGAGCTTGACCATCTCCCCCCGCCGCGCCTGGCACAGCTCCATGAGCGTGCCCGTGTAGTCGGTGGGCGTGAGGATGGTGCAGGTGAGGTAGGGCTCCTCGATGTACTCGATCTCCTGGGCCGGCGGCATCTCCGACGGGTTGTCGATCTCGACGATGTGCCCGTCGGTGCGGTGCACCCGGTACGCCACCGACGGCGAGGTGGCGATCAGGCTCAGGTCGAACTCGCGCTCCAGCCGCTCCCGGATGATCTCCATGTGGAGCAGGCCGAGGAAGCCGCAGCGGAAGCCGAAGCCGAGCGCCCCGGACGTCTCCGGCTCGTAGGTGAAGCTGGCGTCGTTGAGCCGGAGCTTCTGGAGGGCCTCGCGCAGGTCGCCGAACTGGTCGCCGTCGATCGGGTAGAGGCCGCAGAACACCATCGGCTTGGGGTCCTTGTAGCCCTCCAGCGGGGCGTCGGCGCCGTTCTGGGCCGTGGTCACCGTCTCACCCGAGCGGGCCTCGCCGACGTCCTTGATGCCGGCGATGAGGTAGCCGGTCTCGCCGGGGCCAAGCTGGGCGACCGGCAGGTTGTCGGGGGTCCGGACCCCGACCTCGTCGGCGTCGTGGACCGCCCCCGCCTGCATGAACCGGAGGCGGGCGCCGGTGGCGAGCGTCCCGTTGACCACCCGGACCGACGACACCACGCCCCGGTAGGCGTCGTAGTGGGAGTCGAAGATGAGGGCCTGGAGGGGTGCGTCGGGGTCGCCGGTGGGGGCCGGGACCCGCTCGATGACGGCGTCGAGGAGGTCGCCGACGCCCTCGCCCGTCTTGGCGCTGATCCGCAGGATCTCGTCGGTGGGGATGCCGAGGACCTTCTCGATCTCGGCGGCGTAGCGGTCGGGCTCGGCGGCCGGGAGGTCGATCTTGTTGAGGGCGGCGACGATCTCGAGGTCGTGCTCCAGCGCCTGGTAGCAGTTGGCGAGGGTCTGCGCCTCGATGCCCTGGGCGGCGTCGACGAGGAGGATCACGCCCTCGCACGCGGCCAGCGACCGGGAGACCTCGTAGCCGAAGTCGACGTGGCCCGGCGTGTCGATGAGGTTGATGACGTGGTCGGCGTAGTTGAGGCGGACCGACTGCAGCTTGATGGTGATGCCGCGCTCCCGCTCGAGGTCCATCGAGTCCAGGTACTGCTCGCGCATCTCCCGCGGGTCGACCGCGCCGCACAGCTCGAGCATCCGGTCGGCGAGCGTCGACTTGCCGTGGTCGATGTGGGCGATGATCGAGATGTTGCGGATGCGCGACAGTTCCATTGGGCCGATCGGTCGAGGGTGGGGTGCCGGCCGTGACCGGGTTGGTCCAGCCTAGATGTGGGGTGGTGACGGAGTCGCCTCGAGATCTCCGGCACATCTCCGGGACATCTGCGGCCACAAGGTGTGACAGCGGTGGGAGCGCGCAGCTAGCCTGGCTCGGCCGTATTCGGGCCGAATTCCGCGATCACCAGGAGCAGAAGGTTCAGCGTGGCCAACATCAAGAGCCAGATCAAGCGCAACAAGCAGAACGAGAAGCGCCACCAGCGCAACAAGGCCGTCCGCTCCGAGCTGAAGACCCGCGTCCGCAACGCCGTCGTCGCCGCCGAGACGGGTGCCGACGATGCCGATGCCAAGCTGCGGGCCGCCGTCAAGCGCATCGACACCGCCGCGTCCAAGGGCGTGATCCACAAGAACCAGGCCGCCCGCCGGAAGTCGCGCCTGATCGCTTCGGTCCGCCGCGCCGCCAACGCCAGCTGACGGCACTGCCGACCTGACCCGGCCGCCCAGGGCGGCCGCTCCTGATCCCGGCCCGGTCCTCCCGGCCGGGATTCGCGCGTCCGGCCCCGAGTCGCGGGACCCTCGCCAGCCACACCCGCCGACGCGACCGGTGCACCAGCCCACCCCGGCTGGTCGCACCCCCAGTTTCCGACGTGCCCAGGGGTCGAGCACGTCACTCCGGAGCCTCCGACCAACCCAGGCCGTCGAGGCGCCAGGCCACCGTTGGCGCTCGACGCCTGACCGGCCACTCCCCCGGGCCGATCGGACGTGCGAGCCGCCCGCCGCGGTCACCGACCCTGCGTCCGGAGACGGGAGCCAGCCGGTCGGGCCAGGACGGTCGACCCTCGCGACGCCGGGCGTCGGCGACCGACACCACCACCCGCCGGACCGACAACACCCCACAATCACGGTCCGACACAGACGCTCTGCCGCCAGGCCCGCCCCTGGCCGACACACGGCCGGACGACGCCACCCCGACCCGCCCCGCCGGCCCTGGTCCCCACCCGAGGCCGCCACCCCGGCCGGGCACGCCCGGCCCTCAACCCGGGCACGTCGGCGACCGACGCCGCAGCCTGCCGGACTGTCGTGGCCGGCCGTCGGCAGCCCGAGGCAGTGCTCGGAGCGCGACCCGACCCTTGCCATCGCTCGCCTGAGCGACGCCGGCTGGCCGCATCGGTCACCGAACCTGCCCCCGAAACGGGGAGCCGGCTCCCCGTTTCGGGGGCAGGTTCGACTCGAGCGCTCGGACGCAGTGGACCAGCGG
>DATCLV010000075.1:0-4943 GCA_036563745.1 Acidimicrobiales bacterium
CACGAGAAGCAGCTCACCCGCGAGGAGATCACCGCGTCGGTGCACTACATCCGCTGGGAGCTCACGCCCGAGCAGATCGACCGGTTCGCGTCGGCCGTCGAGGATGCGGGTGCGAGCACGGGCGCGGGTGCCAACGGGTCGACCGGCTCGAACGGGGCCGCGGCCGCCGCGTCGCCGGCCGGCATCGTCGTCGACCACCCCAACCTCCAACTCGAGGTCGACCTGCGGCCCGACACCGCCGCGGAGCTCCTCGCCGACCTGCGCCACGGAGGCTGACGGGGGCGTGCCGGCGTGACGCCCGACGGCCCCGTCGTGACACTGCACGGGTCGGTGTCCTCACGGGTAGTGCGCCCGGCACCCCTCGCGCGGACATCCTGCTCAGGACGGGCGTCCAGCAGGGTCCGAAAGGTGGATCAGTCCTTGCGATCGCGAGGTCGTGGTGCGAAGATCGGTCGCCCACTCGCCGAGGGCGCACCGGCAACCCGCCGGTTTCTACAGCTGCGGTCGGTCGGCGAACGAACACCTATTCCACAGGAAGACCCCCCTCATGAAGCAGTCCTGGCGCCAACAGGCAGCCTGCCGCGGGCTTGATCCCGCGATCTTCTACCCGGCGTCCGATGACGACGACGACAGCGAAGTCGCCAAGGACGTCTGTGCCGTGTGCAGCGTGCGCGAGGCTTGCCTCGAGTACGCCCTCGCGGTACGGGAGAAGCAGGGCATCTGGGGAGGCGCCACCGAGAGAGACCGGCGGCGCATCGTGCGCCAGCGCCGTCGCGCGTCGTAGCCTTCTACGCTTCCACCAGGCGAAAGGCGCAGGGACGGGCCCTGCCGCCACGCGACGACGGGAGAGCTCATGCGGTTGAACGAGGCGGGCGGTTGGCCGGGCGTACTCGGGATCCTCAGCAGCGGGCGTGACCTCACAGCGGACGAGGCACGTGCCGCGATGGCCGAGATCCTGGCGGGCGAGGCAACCCCTGCACAGATCGCAGGGTTCATCGTCGCGCTGCGTCTGAAGGGCGAGACGGTCGACGAGCTGCGGGGCCTGGTCGAGGCGATGCTCGACGCGGCCGACCGTGTCGAGCTCGACATCGACGGCCCCGTGGTCGACATCGTCGGCACCGGTGGCGACCGAGCCCACACCATCAACGTGTCCACGCTGTCGGCCCTCGTCGTGGCGGGGGCCGGCGGGCGCGTCTGCAAGCACGGCAACCGGGCGGCGTCCTCGTCCACCGGCTCCGCCGACCTGCTGGAGGCGCTGGGCGTGCGGCTCGACTGCGGGCCCGAGGAGGTGGCCCGGTGCGTGACCGAGGCCGGCATCGGGTTCTGCTTCGCCCCCCGGTTCCACGCCTCGATGCGGCACGCCGGCCCGATCCGCAAGGAGCTGGGCATCCCGACGGCGTTCAACTTCCTGGGGCCGCTGGCCAACCCGGCCGGCGTCAAGTGCCTGATGATCGGCGTGTCCGACCCCCTGATGGCGGAGCGGATGATCGGCGTGCTGGCGGCCCGGGAGTGCCAGCGGGCGATGGTGGTGCACGGCGACGACGGGCTCGACGAGCTCACCCTGTCGACCACGTCCACGGTGGTGGAGCTGCGGGACGGGAAGATCGACACCTACAAGGTCGACCCCGCGGCGCTGGGTCTGAGCACGGCGCCCGCGGCGGCCCTCACCGGTGGCGATCCGGCCCACAACGCCGAGGTGGCGCGGAAGGTCCTGGCGGGCGAGCCGGGGCCCCGGCGCGACGTGGTGCTGCTGAACGCGGCGGCCGGCCTGGTGACGGCCGGCATCGTCGAGGACCTCGAAGCCGGCATCGAGGCGGCGGCCGCGTCGATCGACGACGGCCACGCCCAGGCCGCCCTCGACCGCCTGGTCGCCACGTCCAACACCCCGCTCGCCTGAGCCGCCGGGCCGGCCGACGCCCCACCGGCGAAGACCCCCCGGCGACGGCCCGCCGGCATAGGCCCGTCGGCATAGGCCCGTCGGCGGAGTTGGGTGATCTTCGGGCCCTGGATCCCGTTCTCTCACCCGATTTCGGCGCGTGTCCTCGGGACGAGCACGTGTGGCGGCGTAGCCTGGGAGTGTGGTGGCGTCGGCGGAGGGGGTGGCAGCGGCCTTGACCGGGGAAGCACACCGATCTTGGATAGTGACGTGACAAATGTCTCGGAGCCCATCGGCGACCCCACACGGGACCGCCTGCTGGCCGCCGCAGGTGAGGTCTTCGCCGAGAAGGGCTACGACCGGGCCGGCGTGCAGGAGATCGCCCGCCGGGCCGGGTTCACCACCGGTGCGATCTACGGCCGGTTCCGGGGCAAGGCCGACCTCCTGCTCGCAGCCATCGAGGCGCAGTCGCAGGACGAGTTCGACGAGCTCTTCGCCGAGTACCGGAGCAAGGCCGGCGGGGGACAGGCCACCGACGTCCTGGCGTCGGTCGGCTCGCACCTGGTGACCGACGAGTTCGACAACGGCAAGGCCCTGCTGCTCGAGGCGTTCGTCGCCGCCCGGCGCGAGCCCGAGCTGGCCGAGATGCTGCGCCAGATCATGGAGGACCAGGAGCGCGACCTCACCCTGCTCATCGACGCCGCCAAGGCCAGCGGTGGCCTCGACGAGCAGCTCGACTCGTTCTCCGTCGTCCGGTTCTGCCACGCCCTGGCGTTGGGGTTCCTCCTCTTCGGGGCGCTGGGCCTCGACCGGCCGGAGCCGGTCCCGTGGGAGCATCTGATCGGCCGTCTGATCGACGCCGTCGGCCCCGAGACACCCGCCCCGGCCGCGGCCACCACACCCGAAGCCTGACGATCCTCACGGCCGCACGGGCCGCACGGGCTGCGTCGCGCCGGCCCTCGAGGCTCGACGATCGGCGCTTCCCCGTCCTGGCCATCGGTGCGGCGGGGCTTCCGGTCCGACGGGGGCGTCGGCCCGCGCCCCGGTGGTCGGGCGCAGGTCAGTGCGTCACAGGCTCGGCGACGCCGGGCGGGCGGACCGACCTTCTGGCGAACCTGCCCCCGGAACGGGGAGCCGGCTCCCCGTTCCGGGGGCAGGTTCGAGGCTGCCGCGGTCAGACGGGCGCAGGCTTCCGTTTTCGGCGGGGCGGGCGGTTGTAGCGGGGGTCGAGCTCCTCGCGCAGCCGGGTGGCGAGCGCCGCGGCCTCGGCGGGGGAAGGGCACCGGTGCAGCTCGATCGAGTGCAGCTCGCGGAGCATCGGACCGATCCGCCGGCGGTCGTCGCTGGCGAAGAACGCCCGCACGTGGGTGCGCACGTCGTCGGCGCCGTCGACCAGGATCGGCTGCCCCTGGGCGTTGCGGAGCACCACGACACCCGGCGATCGCGGCAACCGGGCCGTGAGCCGCAGCTTCGCCGCCTGCGGGTGGGCCGCCGTCTTGGGCAGCGCCAACAGGTCGTCGAGGGCGTGGACCCCGAGCCCGGCCGCCCGCTCCAGCAGCACGTACAGCAGGTCGAGCGTGGCAAGGGCGTCATCGAGCGCCCGGTGGGACGGCTGGTGCTCGAGACCGAACCGCTGGGCCAGCGTGGCCAGCTTGCAGTTCTCGACGTCCTCCCGGAGGAGCCGCCGGGCGAGCGCCACCGTGTCGACCTGGTGCTGGCCGATCAGCGGCCGCTCGTCGGCCCACAGCGCGGCGTCGAGGAAGCTCACGTCGAACCGGAGGTTGTGGCCGACGATCACCGAGCCCCCGATGAACTCGACCAGCATCGGTAGGACCGCCGCCAGCGGCGGGGCGTCGACGAGCATCCCGTCGGTGATGCCGGTGAGCACCGACACCGCGGGCTGCACCGGCTGCTCGGCCCGCA
Source organism: Acidimicrobiales bacterium (assembly GCA_036563745.1). Lineage (GTDB taxonomy): Bacteria > Actinomycetota > Acidimicrobiia > Acidimicrobiales > VFJN01 > DASXTK01. Next base: position 3,800 of record DATCLV010000075.1, read on the forward strand.
CCAGCGTCTGGAAGGTGCCGAGCACCTCGCCGCCGCGCACCTTCACAGCGCCGACCTCGGTGATGGCGTCGGCCGCCGCCGAGCCCCCGGTGGTCTCCAGGTCGACCACGCAGAAGGTGACCTCGTGCAGCGGCGTGGTGGGGTCGTCGAAGCTCAGCTGCAGATGGTCGACATCGTCGAGGACGCCCAGCTCACCGATGCGGAGCCGGGCGAGACGCTCGGTGAGCTCGTGGCGGGGGATCGTGGGCACGCCACGACCTTAGCGCGCATACGTTCGTGTCATCGAACGCGAGTTCGTGACATCTGCGGCAGTAGGCTGCAGAGCGTGACGACGCGCTACCGCTGCACCGCCTGCGGCAACCTCACGCGCTTCGACGTCGTGGCGTCACGTCGGACGCGTGCCTACCACCACTTCTCGGTGGGCGGTGAGCTGCGGGTCGAGGACGAGGTGGTGCTCGACGAGACGGTCGAGAGCGTGACCTGCCGTTGGTGCGGGAGCGGGGCCAACGTCGAGACGATCCCGGTCCACGAGGCGGCGGCCGACCCGGCGGAAGCGACCTGAAGCACGCGGCCGGCGTCGTGCGCCCGGCGGTCGAGGCCGCCCTCGCCGTCGCCCGCGAGGGCCTGACCGCCGACCCACCGGTGGCGCCGCCCGCCGGCCTGGTCCGCTACCTGGGTTTCAAGAAGCTGTCGGGCCCGGCGCTGCGGGCCATCGCCAAGGTCGTCGACGCCGACGACGAGTTCCGCGCCCGTGTGGCGGCCGCGGTCGACGAGGAGGCCGTCGGTCGGGCCGGCGTCCTGTGGCTGCGGCGCCCCGAGGGCTGGGCCGAGGAGATCGAGGCGATCGCCGCCGAGCAGGCCGCCCGGGCGGTGGAGGAGGCCGAGGCCCGCAGCGAGCGGGACGCCCGGCGCCGCCTCGCCGCGGCCAAGGCGGCCGCCGACCGGGCCAACGAGGCCGCCCGCGCCGCCAACGCCAAGGTCGAGCAGATGCGGGCCGAGCTGGCCTCCGAGCGGTCGCGGCGGGCCGCCGCCGAGCAGGTCGTCGCCGACCTCGAGGCCGACGTCGCCCACGAGCGCCAGGCCCGGGCCGACCTCGAGCGGCGCCTCCGCGAGGCCGACGAGCGGGCGGCGAAGGCGGTCGTCG
>DATCLV010000079.1:0-17862 GCA_036563745.1 Acidimicrobiales bacterium
AGTTCGGGGTGACGCGACTCGCCCGGGGCGGGGCCCCGGGCGAGTCGCAGAGATGGCGTGGGGTCAGTAGCCCTTGCGGTCGACCTCGCCGCGCCAGGCCCCGGTGGGGCCCTCGGTCTCGATGAACTCCTTGAACCGCTCGAGGTCGCCCTTGGCCCGGCGCTGGACGAAGCCGAGCTTGTCGCCGACCGTCTCGGCGATGCCCTGCGGGTCGAAGTCCATCTGGAGCATCACCCGGGTGGTGGTGTCGTCGAGGCGGTGGAAGGTGACGACGCCGGCGTTGTCGGTGCCGTCCGTCGACCGCCAGGCGACCCGCTGGTCGGGCTGCTGCTCGGCGATCTCGGCGTCCCACTCGCGGTGGACCCCGTCGATGTCGGCCACCCAGTGGAGGTGGGTGTCGTCCACCTGGGTCACCGAGGTGACGCCCTCCATGAACCGGGGGAACTCCTCGAACTGGGTCCACTGGTCGTAGGCGGCGCGGACCGGGACGCGGACGTCGACCGATTCCTGGATCGTGCTCATGGGAAGCCTTCCTGTTGTCGTCGGTGACCCGCCCCCACGCGGCTACCCGTCACGCCGGGGTCCAACCCCGGTCAGGACAGGAAGACGATCACGACCATCACGAGCAGCGCCACACCGAGCACCCCCATGAGGATCAGGGGGTTGCCGATCAGCGAGTGCAGCAGCACCCCCGCCACCGCCAGGCTCCCCAGGATCAGCAGGAAGATCAGCCCCAGGTGGGCCTGCTCCTGCCGACCCCGCGGCGCCGGCTCCGTCCGGTGGCGGCCCGACGGCGTCACGCCCCCGCCCGTTCCCGACCGGGCACCCCGCCCGGCCGACGACGACCCGGGTGGCGAGGTCCGGCGGCGGGTCGAGGTGGCGGGGGCGACGGGCCGGGTCGGCGCAACCGGCGCCACCGACGTCGGCGCTTCGGGCTCGACCTCCGGCGGCGGCTCCGCGCCGAGCGGCGACGACACCCCACCGGCGCCGGTGCCCGGCGCCGCCGCGGCGGTCAGGGCCTCGGGGTCCTGGCGCAGCCAGCCCAGCAGTTGCTGCGCGGTGTGCGGCCCGTCGAGCCCGATGAGCGCCGTGATGTACCCGCGCCACCGCGGGTCGAGCCCGGGCGAGATCGTCGGCGGGGTGTCGAGGATGAGCTTCACGTACTCGCTGTCGGTCATGCCGGGCGCCCGCGGGTGGAGCCGCTCCCCGCACAGTGCCTCGTGGAGGGTGACGCCCAGCGCGTAGAGGTCGGCCGCCTGGTCCTGCCGACCCCGGTGGGCGGCCGGCGACATGTACGGGAACGTGCCGATGACCCCGGTCCGCGGGGCGGTCTCGCCGTCGGGGATGAGGCGGGCGGTCCCGAAGTCGCACAGCTTCCACACTCCCGAGGCGTGGAGCAGGATGTTCGCCGGCTTCACGTCCCGGTGCACGCAGCCCTGGGCGTGGGCCGCGGCCAGGGCGCTGAGCATGGCCTCGAGGACCCCGGTGGCCTCGGCGGGCGTGAGCCGGTGGTCGGGGCGCCGGTCGAGCTCGTCGGCCAGCGACCGCTCGCACAGCTCCGTGGCGATCCAGGCGTAGTCCTGGTAGGGCCCGGCCTCGCTCACGATGTCGGCGTCGTAGAACCGCACGATGTTGGGGTGCGACAGCTCCTCCAACCGGCTGATCTCGTGGCGCCACGCCGCGAACCCCTCCTCGTCGGCGGCCGGCACCAGCTTCAGGGCCCGGAACAGGTCGACGTGCCGGCGCCGCGCTCGCCACACCTCGCCGAACCCGCCCGACCCGAGCCGTTCCTCCAGGATCCAGCCCGCCACGACACGGTTGGTGGCGTCCATCTGGCCCCGACGCTACCGGCTGGTCACCGGGCGGTGGCGGTCACGGATCGCCGACCCGGGCCAGCCCGGTCTCGTAGGCGATGACCGCCAGCTGGGTCCGGTCGCGGGCGCCGAGCTTGGTCATCGCCCGGCTGACGTGGGTCTTCGCGGTCAGCGGGCTCATGACCAGCTCCCGGGCGATCTCGTCGTTGCTGCGGCCCCGGGCGACGAGCCGGACGACCTCCCGCTCGCGCTCGGTGAGGACGTCGAGCCGCTCGGCCCCGACGGGTCCCGGCTGGTCCCGCCCGGCGTAGGCGTCGATGAGCCGCCGGGTGACGCTGGGGGCGAGCGTCCCCTGCCCGGCGGCCACCACGCGCACCGCCGAGTAGAGGTCCGAGGCGGCCACGTCCTTGAGCAGGAACCCGCTGGCCCCGGCGCGGAGGGCGCCGAAGACGTGGTCGTCGGTCTCGAACGTGGTGAGGACCAGCACCCGCACCCCGGCGAGGTGGGGGTCGGCGGCGATCCGCCGGGTGGCCTCCAGCCCGTCGACGCCCGGCATCCGGATGTCCATGAGCAGCACGTCGGGCCGCAGCGCCCGCGCCTGGGCGACGGCATCCTCGCCGTCGGCCGCCTCGCCCACCACGACGAGGTCGTCGGTCAGCTCCAGCAGCGCCCGGAACCCGGCCCGCACCACCTCCTGGTCGTCGGCGACCACGACCCGGACGGTCACGACGCCACCTGCCCGTCCCGGCGGGCGCCCACGAGCGGGAGCACCGCCCGGACCCGGTAGCCGCCGGTGGGGAGGGGCCCGTGGTCGAAGGCGCCACCCAGCGCCGCGGCCCGCTCCGCCATCCCGACCAGCCCGTGCCCACCGCCCCGTCCCGACGCCGAGCCCGAGCCAAAGGCCGACCGTGACCCCGGCCGGGACCGCGACCCGTCCCGGCCGGCGGGGTTGGTGACCTCGACGGTCAGCGCGGCGGGGGAGCGGTCGATCGTGACGTCGGCCCGGTCGGCGCCCGAGTGACGGGCGACGTTGGTCAGGGCCTCCTGGACGATCCGGTAGGCGGCGAGGTCGACGGCGGCGGGGAGCGGCGCCGCGGCGTCCCCGCCGTCGCCCGTCCCGTGGACCGTCGCCTCGACCCCGGCCGCCCGGGCGGACTCGACGAGCGTCCCGACCTCGGCCAGCCCGATGGCCGGCCCTGACGGCGACGACCCTGACGGCGACGACCCGGACTGCCCCGACGACCTCGACGACCCGGGAGACGACGACCCCGACCCGTCGCGCAGCAGCGCCACCGTCGACCGCAGCTCCTGGAGCGCCGCCCGGGTCGACGCCCGGGCCTGCACCAGCGCCCGGCGTGCCGCGTCGGGCTTCCGGTCGAACGCCTCGACCGCCACCTCCATCTGCACGTTGACGCCGGCCAGCGTGTGGGCGACGACGTCGTGGACCTCCCGCGCCACCCGCAGCCGCTCGCCCGCCGCCCGTTCGGCGGCCAGCTCGTGCCCGGCCCGCACGGCCTCCCCGAGCGCCAGCGGCACCAGCGGCCACAGCAGGTCGAGCGCCGGCGACCCGACCGACCCGGCGGTCAGCTCGGTCAAGGCCCCCGACCAGGCCGAGGCCACGACCCCCACCGCGATCGACCGCCGCCGGTCGCCCTGCACCGCCACCGTGTACAGCGCCACCATCGTGGGCAGGTTGAGCAGCTCACCCCGGTGGTCGATGGCGTACCACAGCGTGAGCAGGGCGCCGCAGACCACGGCGACGGCCAGCGGCCACCGGCGCCGCCACAGCAGGATGCCGACGGCGGTGAGGGCGGTCACGGCGGTGAGGGCGTCGGCCTGGCGGGTGCCGGGCTGGTTCCACGCCGCGTCCATCAGCGTGGGGAACGCGACGGCCAGGACGACCAGCAGGTCGCCCCGGTCGGGCACTCGGCGAGCGCGCTCCGCCGTCATGGCATCACCGTAGGGGAGGGCTCACGCGTCGCGGCGCTCCACGAGGCGGGTGGCGGTCGCCAGGAGCCCCGCCGTCCACAGCACCACGACCAGCAGCGACGGCCAGCCACCCAGCGCCCCGACCGTCTCGGCCGTGGCGTCGGAGGTCTGCGTCAGCTTCTCCAGCGCGGCGGCGGGGGAGGCGCCGGCCACCCACCGCTGGAGGTCGCCGGCCAGCGGGGCGAGCAGCGACGGCGCCAGCAGCACCCCGACCACGGCGGCCACGGCCCCGGCCGACCGCCGCACGACGGCCCCGACGGCCAGCCCCAGCAGCGCGGTGACGGCCAGGGTCAGGGCGATCCCGAGCAGGGCCGGCCAGGGGTCGCCGGTGGGGTGGGCGGCCCGGTCGAGCGTCGCCAGCCCGAGGAGGAAGGCCGCCCCGCTGCCGGCGAGGCCGACGACCGCCACCGTGCCGGCGACCACCACGGCCTTGGCCGCGACCACGACCGCCCGCCGGGGCTGGGCGAGGAACGTGGTGCGGAGGGTGCCGTGGGCGTGCTCGCCGGTGACGGTGAGGGCGCCGACGACCGCGGCGAGGAGCTGGGCGAGGACGGCGCCGGTGAGCCCGGCGCCGAGGATCGTGTCGTCGGGCTGGAGGCTCCCGGTGAGGGCGACGACGACGGCGAGCACCGGCAGCACGAGGCCGGTGGCGACCAGGGTCCAGACCAGCGACCGGGTGCCCCGGAGCTTCAGCAGCTCGGCGCCGACCGCCGCGCGCCACCCCGCCCGCCCCTCGCCGGCGGCGGTCACCTCGGAGACCGGGTGGGGACGACGGTCGTCGCCCCCGTCGCTCACCCCGTCTCGCCGAGGACGAGGACGGCGGGTCATGGGGCGGCCCGGTGGGTGACGGTGGCGTGGGTCATCTGCGTGTAGACCTCCTCGAGGGACGGGTAGCGGGGCGTCAGCTCGACCAGGGGGATCCCGTGGTCGAGGGCCAGGCGGCCGAGGCGGGCGGGGTCGGCGGCGGGGCCGGTGAGCAGCCAGCCGTCGCCGTCCACCGGGGTGGCGGCCGCGTCGAGCCGGTCGACCAGGGCGGCCAGCCGGGCGTGGTCGGCGGCCGCCGCCCGGACCAGCACCTCGGGCCGGGCCCGGTCCTCGATGAGCCGCCGCATCGGCGTGTCGGCCACCAGCCGCCCCTGCCCGATCACCACGAGGTGGTCGGCGACCAGCTCCATCTCCCGCATCAGGTGGCTCGACAGGAGCACCGTCCGGCCGTCGTCGGCGAGGCGCCGGAGCAGGCCGCGGATCCAGCGGATGCCGTCGGTGTCGAGCCCGTTCATCGGCTCGTCGAACACCAGGACCCCGGGGTCGCCGAGCAGCGCGGCGGCGATCCCGAGCCGCTGCCGCATCCCGAGCGAGAACCCGCCCACCCGGCGGTCGGCGACCCCGGTCAGCCCCGTGGCCTCCAGCACCTCGTCGACCCGGGCCGCCGGCAACCGGTTCGACCGGGCCAGGATCTGCAGGTGGCGCCGGGCGGTGTGCCCGTCGTGGACGTCGCCGGCGTCGACCAGCGCCCCCACCTCCCGCAGCGGCCACGCCAGCTCCCGGTACGGGCGGCCGTGGATGGTGGCGGTGCCGGAGGTGGGCGTGGCGAGGCCGAGGATCAGCCGCAGGGTCGTCGACTTCCCGGCGCCGTTCGGCCCGAGGAACCCCGTGACCTGCCCGGCCGGCAGCGAGAACGTCAGCCGGTCGACGGCCGGCGTGGCGCCGTAGCGCTTGGTCAGCTCGCGCACCTCGATCATGGGGTCGACGGTACGGACGGCCCGGCGGCCGGGCATCCTCCCCCGGGAGACGCCGCGTACTGCGACGGGAGTACGCGCCGCTCCGCCGGGTCACGCAACCCCGGGGCGAGAATGCAGGCATGGCCGACCGCCCGCTGTCCCCGTTCCACGTGGCGTTCCCCGTCGACGACCTCGCCGCCGCCCGCCGGTTCTACGGGGAGGTGCTGGGCTGCCGGGAGGGCCGGTCGGACGACCGGTGGATCGACTTCGACCTGTTCGGGCACCAGATCGTCGCCCACCTGGTCGACGGCCCCCGTCCCGACCGTCGCCACCACAACCCGGTCGACGGCCACGACGTGCCGGTCCCGCACTTCGGGGTGGTGCTGCCGTGGGAGGAGTTCCCGGCGTTCGCCGACCGCCTCCGGGCCGCCGGCGTCACGTTCGTGATCGAGCCCACCGTCCGCTTCGCGGGGCAGCCGGGGGAGCAGGCGACGATGTTCCTCCTCGACCCGGCCGGCAACGCCCTCGAGTTCAAGTCGTTCCGCGACCCGGCGGCGCTGTTCGCCACCTGACGGCCGGTCCGGTCACGGCCGCCCGACACGGCGGGTCGTCAGCCCCCGGTGGCGGTCCCGAACCGGGCGAGCTGCTCCTCGTCGAGGCCGATCCACGTGGTGCGGCTCTCGGCGACCACCGCGCCCGCGGCGTCCCACACCACCGATCCGGTCTGGCGCTTCCGGCCCGCCACCTCGACCAGGAACCCCGACGCCACCAGCGGCTCGCCGACCGCCGGGCGCCGGTGGACGGCGGCGGTCATGCGCCCCAGCACGTGGGGACCGACCGGCGGGCGCTCGTGGAACCAGCACAGCCCGCTGGGGCAGTCGAGCGCCGCCCACACGAGCTCGGGGGCGACGAGCCCGTCGTCGTCGCCCGCCGTCGATGCGTCGGGCCGCCACGGCCACGCCACCAGGCCCGGGGCGACGGCACCGGGGAAGAGTCGCAGGCCGTCGCCGGGCGCCCGGTCGGGCCCGCAGGTGAAGCAGGTGGGGAAGGGGTGGTGGGCCCGGTAGTCGTCGGCGTCGAACGCCGCCGCCAGCTTCTCGGCCTCGTCGATGCCGATCGGGTCGGGGAGCGGCGCCGCGCCCGCCAGGGTCGCGGGCACCGCGTCGGCCACCAGGTCGTCGCCGTCGAGGAGCCGGGCCTGCCGCCCACCGGCGTCGCCCTCGGTCACCGCCAGCCGCAGCGGCCGGTCGATGGGCGGCGGGCGGCGCAGCGTCACCTGCACCGGGCCGGCGTCGCCCAGCCCCCCGCCCAGCGCCCGGGCCACGAGTCCCGCCGAGTACCCGCCGTTGCCCGAGCCCGGAGGCCCGTTGAACCGCCGCCCGATCGTCACGTCCACGGCGGCGAGGATACGGGGCACCGGGTAGAACACGGGGGTGATCGAGGACAGCCGCGCCATCCGGGACAGCGTCGAGGCGGTCATGCGGGAGGTCGTGCGGCCCGCGATCCACCCGGCCGCCGTGCCCTTCGAGGTCACCGCCCGCCACCTCCACGGCGAGCCCGTCCCCTACGCCGAGGCGACCGCCGACCCGGACGCGTTCGAGCCGTTCGCCGTCGGCGACCCGTGGGGCGCGCCGTGGGACACCACCTGGTTCCGGCTCCGCGGCGTCGTCCCCGCCGCGTGGCGCCAGGGCGACGGCCACGGCGACGGTGGCGACCGCCGCCACGACATCGTCGCCCGCATCGAGCTGAGCGACGGCGGCGACCCCGGCTTCACCGCCGAGGGCCTCGTCTACGTCGACGGCCTCCCGGTGCAGGGGCTCCACCCCCAGCACCGCTGGGTCCGGGTGCCGACGACCGGCGGCACGGGCGGCGGCACGGGCGGCGGCACCGGCGACGGCGACGACGACACGGGTGCCGTCGAGCTCCTGGTCGAGGCGGCCGCCAACCCGGTCGCCCCGTTCCACACCAAGGACTGGCCCCTCCTCGCCGCCGAGTACGACGGCGGCCCCCTCTACCGCCTGGCCCGGGCGGAGCTGGCGCTGCTCGACACCGAGGTCGAGGCCCTGGCCACCGACCTGTTCGTCCTTCTCCGCCTCTACGACGCCACCACCGAGCAGCCCCGCCGCAGCCAGCTCCTGGCGGCGCTGGCCGAGGCCGTCCGCCGCGTCGACCGGGCCGACGTCGCCGGCTCGGCCCCCGCCGCCCGCGCCGCGCTGGCCCCGGCCCTGGCCCGCCGGTCGCGCGTCGACCACCTGGTCACCGCCGTCGGCCACGCCCACATCGACACCGCCTGGCTGTGGCCGCTGCGGGAGACCCGCCGCAAGGTGGCACGCACGGCCGCCAACCAGCTGCGGCTGATGGAGGACTTCCCCGAGCACCGCTTCGCCTGCAGCCAGGCCCAGCAGTACGCCTGGCTGCGCGACGACCACCCGCACCTCTGGGAGCAGGTGCGGGCCCGGGTGGCCTCGGGGGAGTGGGAGCCGGTGGGCGCCATGTGGGTGGAGCCCGACACGAACGTCCCCTCGGGCGAGTCGCTGGTCCGCCAGGTGGTGCACGGCAAGCGGTTCTTCCTGGAGGAGCTGGGCGTCGAGTCGGCCGAGCTGTGGATCCCCGACGTGTTCGGCTACAGCGCGGCGCTGCCCCAGATCGCCCGCCAGGCGGGGATCACGGCGCTCGTCACCCAGAAGCTGTCGTGGAACCGCACCAACCGCTTCCCCCACAGCACGTTCGTGTGGGAGGGCCACGACGGCAGCCGCATCGTCACGCACTTCCCACCGTCGGACACCTACAACGGCGTGTTCACCCCCGACGAGCTGGCCCGTTCGCTCGCCAACTACATCGACCACGGCCGCCTCGACCGGTCGCTGTATCCGTTCGGCCACGGCGACGGGGGCGGCGGCCCGACCCGGCGGATGCTGGCGCAGGCCCGCCGGGTCCGCGACCTGGAGGGCCTGCCCCGGGTGGAGCTGGGGACGGTGGCGTCGTTCCTCGACGAGGCCCGGGCCGCCGCCGACGCCGGGCGCCTCGACACCTGGGTGGGCGAGCTGTACTTCGAGTTCCACCGGGGCACCTACACCACCCACGCCGACGTGAAGACCGGGAACCGGCGGGGCGAGGAGGCGCTGCGGGCCGCCGAGCTGTGGTCGGCGGCGGCCGCGTGCACCGCCGGCCCGGGGCGGCCCGACTGGTCGGGCTACCCGGCGGCGACGCTGGACGAGGCCTGGAAGCTGCTGCTCCTCCACCAGTTCCACGACATCCTCCCGGGGTCGTCGATCAACTGGGTGTACGAGGACACGCGCCGCGACCTGGCCCGGGTCGCCGAGCTGGCCGGCGCGGCGAGCGCCACGGCCCAGGCGGCGCTGGTCGAGTCCCCGGCTGGCGACGGCCCGGCGGACGATCCCACCGCCGATCCCACCGCCGATCCCACCGACGACCTACCGCTCGCCGTGTTCAACGCCGCCGGGCACGACCGGCGCGAGGTGGTCGAGCTGCCCTCCGGGCGCCTCGCCGCGGTCGCCGTGCCCGGGTGCGGGTGGGCGCCGGCGACCCCGGTCGACCCGGGCGGGCCGGTGACGGTCGACGCCGCCGCCCGCCGGATGGAGAACGAGCACCTGCGGGTCACCTGGGACGCCGACGGCCTGCTCACCTCGGTCCACGACAAGGCGGCCGACCGCGAGGTCCTGGCCGAGGGCGCCCGGGGAAACCTGCTGCAGCTCCACGAGGACCACCCGGCGAACTGGGACGCCTGGGACGTCGACGAGTCCTACCTCGACACGGTGGTCGACCTGGTCGACGCCGAGTCGGTCGAGGTCGTCACCGACGACCCGTGCCGCGCCGAGGTGGCGGTCGTGCGCCGGTTCGGCGGCTCGGCGGGGGAGGGGCCCTCGTCGATCCGGCAGGTGCTGCGCCTCGACGCCGGGTCGCGCCGCCTGGAGGTCCACAGCGAGGTCGACTGGCGGGAGCGGCACCGGTTCCTGAAGGCGGCGTTCCCGGTGGCGGTGCGGGCGACCCGCGCCACCTACGAGATCCAGCATGGCACCATCGAGCGGCCCACCGTGCGCAACACGAGCTGGGACGCCGCCCAGTTCGAGGTGTGCGGCCACCGCTGGGCGCACCTGGGCGAGACCGGCTACGGCGTCGCCCTGCTCAACGACAGCAAGTACGGCTACGACGTGCGGGGCAACGTGCTGCGCCTGTCGCTGCTCCGGGCGCCGGCGTGGCCCGACCCGCAGGCCGACCGGGGCGAGCACCGCTTCGCCTACGCCCTCCTGCCCCACACCGGGACGATCCTCGAGGGCCGGGTGGCGGCCGAGGCCGAGGCGTTCAACCTGCCGCTGCGGCTGGTGCCGGGGCGGGTGGCGGCGCCGACCTCGTTCGTGGCGGTGGACCGGCCCGGGGTCAGCATCGAGGCGGTGAAGAAGGCCGACGACGGCGACGACCTGGTGGTCCGCCTGTGCGAGGTGGCCGGCGGCCGGGGACCGGTGCGGCTGACGGTGGCGGTGCCGGCGATCGCGGCGGCCGAGCGGGTCGACCTGCTGGAGCGCCCGTTCGCGGACGCCGAGGCCGATGCCGGCCGCGGCCCGGTCGAGGTCGACGGCGCCACCGTCCGCCTGTCGCTCCGCCCCCACGAGCTGGTCACGCTCCGCCTCCGGCTCGCCGACGGCCCGGCGTAGCGTTTCGGCATGGCGCACTGGGCGGACACGGCGGCGCCGCCGTCCCCGGGCGGCGACGGTGGCCACGGCGCGCGCCCGCGCCGGTCCGGCATCGGCGTCCTGGTGCTCGGCGGCCTGCTGGCCGCCGTGCTGGTGGGCGGCGGGCTGTTCGTGCTGTCGGCGCAGCGCTCGGGGGAGGCGGCGGAGGCGACGGTCACCGGCTGCGCCCGCCGCGTGCGGGCCACCACCTGCACCGGCACCTGGACCACCGGCGACGGCCGGGTGGTCATCGGCACGATCGACGGCGCCCACCGCGACGACATCGGCGAGACGCTCGACGTCCGCCTCGACGGCGACCGCGCCTACACGACCTCGCTCCGCCTCCCGATCGTGCTGATCGTCACGGGCCTGGTCCTCGGCGGCCTCGGCACCTGGTCGTACCTCGCCGAGCGGCGGCGGTCCTGACGGACCGCCGCTCGCCTCCACTTCGGCGCATCGGGCACGCCCGTGCAGGCGCCGGCTGCGCATCGTGTGGACGGCTCGGACAGCGCACGCCCGTGCTTGCGCGCGCCTCCCGGCGGGCGGGATCCCTGGGCATCCCGCCGTCGGGGTGGGAGGCTGAGGGCATGTTCGACGTGGACGAGCTCGTGGCGGACTGCCAGGCGGCGCTGGCGGAGGCGCAGCCCCGGACGGCGATCCGGGAGGTGCTCGAGCGGGCCCTGGCCCGGCCCGACGAGGTCGCCGCCGCGCTGCGGCCCGAGGAGGGCGGCCTCCACATGCTCCACCACGCCGAGGACCTCACGGTGATCCACGTCGTGTGGGCGCCCGGCATGGTCCTCTTCCCGCACGACCACCGGATGTGGGCGGCCATCGGGATCTACACGGGCCGGGAGGACAACGCGTTCTACCGGCGGTCGGCGCCGGGGGCGCGCACGCTGGTCGAGTCGGGCGGCAAGCGGCTCGACGAGGGCGACATCGTCGTGCTCGGCGACGACACCATCCACGGCGTCACCAACCCGCTCCGCCGCCTGACCGGCGCCATCCACGTCTACGGCGGCGACTTCGTCAACCAGCCCCGCAGCCAGTGGGGCCCGGGTCCCCGCGAGGAGCGCCCCTACGACATCGCCGCGGCCCGGCAGCAGTTCGCCGAGGCCAACGCCGCCTGGCGGGCGGCGCAGCCCGGGCAGGCCGCGAGCGAGACGCCCGAGCCGTAGCCCCGGCTAACGGCCGCTGGCCAGGTCGATCGCCTGGGTGACGACCACGACCTTCTTGCGCTCCTCCTGCTGGGCCAGGCGCTTGGGAACGATCGGGGCGCCGGCGTCGACCTCCGACAGCCGGTTCTCCAGCGTGGTGAGAACGTCGGTGGCAACGCGGCCGCCGTCGGGCGCCAGGCGCTCGAACGACCGCAGCAGCTGCTTGTAGTGCCCGGCCGCCTGGCGGTGGGCCTCGGCCCGGGCGCCCAGGTTGAGGCTGGAGCTCAGGTGCGAGGTGACCGCCGCCGCGGCGCCGACGACGAGGCCGGCGATGGCCAGCACGTCCTGGCTGCTGCCGTTGGCGGCCTGGCCGGCGGCGAACGCCGAGGTACCGGCCGCCGCGGCGAACACCGTGGTGGGCACGCCGAGCCACTGGTTCCAGCGCTGCAGGCGCCGGGCCGACGCCTCGTGCACCGTCCGCCGCCGGGCCACGTGGAGCTGCCAGCCCCGCAGCAGCTCGGTGGCGTCGGTCGGGTCGAACAGGCGGACGACGTCGCCGTCGGCCTTCCCGTCGGGCTCGCTCGCTGCGGCCGACGAGCCGGCTGCCTTCGTCGCCGTCGTCCGCTTGGCCTTCTCCACCCCTGCCATCCGGGCGAACGTAGCCGTCGGTCGCGGCGGTGCCGGGTCGGGTTTCGCGCTGCCACGCACCGCGCGTGCCATGCTCCTCCGCCGTGCTCCACCGACCACTGTGTGTGGCAGTCGCGGCCGCGGCCCTCGCCGCGTGCGCCGGCGACCCGCCCGCCGCCACCCCGGCCACGCCGTCCACCACGACGGGCGCCGACGCCCCGACCGACACCGGCACCGACACCGAGGCGGCGGTCGCCACCTCGCTGGCGGCGGCCCGGCGGACCCCCGGGTCGGTGCCGGCGGGCACCCCGCCGCCGGTCGTCACCGCCGGCCGGACCGACACGGGCGCGGTGGCGCTCACCTTCGACGCCGACCTCACGCCCGGGATGCGGCAGCGGCTGCGGGACGGCCGGGTCGACTCGTACGCCAACATGGCGGTCGTCGACGTGCTGCGCCGCACCGGCACACCCGCCACCGTGTTCTTCACCGGGCTCTGGATGGAGGAGTACCCGGAGCACACGGCGGCCATCGCCGCCGACCCGCTGTTCGAGGTCGCCACCCACTCGCACACGCACCGGGCGTTCCGGGACGGCTGCTACGGGCTGGGCGTCGTGCCCACCGGCGAGATGGCGGCCGAGGTCACCGGGCCGATCGCGCTGCTGGCGCGGTACACCGACCGGCCCACCCGCTACTTCCGCTTCCCCGGCCTGTGCCACGACCCCCACGCCCTGGCGGCGATCGCGTCGGCGGGGGTGACGGTGGTCGACGGGATGAGCTCGGGCGACGCCGGCGGCCGGTCGGTCGACGCGATCGTCGAGCAGACCGTGACCGGCGCGCAGGCGGGCGCGATCGTCGTGCTGCACCTCGACGGGGGCGACGCGGCGCCGCTCACCGACGAGGCGCTGCCCGGGATCATCGACGGCCTCCGGGGCCGTGGCCTGCGGTTCGTTCGACTCAGCGAGCTGTTGTCTGACTAAAGTCAGACGAATGGTGTTCGTCGACGATGCCGAGCCCGCCCAGCCCGCCGAGCCCGCCGGCCCCGTCAGCGCAGCCGAGCCCCCGGTCTCCGACCCCGTCGGCCCGGCCGACCAGGCCGACCGGGCCGAGCCGCCGCCGTCCGAGCCGCTGGGCCCCGCCCGGCCCGTCGGTCGCATCGACCCGGTCGAGCAGGTGCGGCGGTTCAACCGCACGGTCACCCAGCGGGTCGGGGCGCTGCACGACCACTACCTCGCCCGCGACCGGCCCCTCGGCGAGGCCCGGGTGCTGTGGCAGATCGGCGAGGGCGACGGCTGCGACGTGCGCCACCTGCGGGCGCTCCTCGACCTCGACTCCGGCTACCTGAGCCGCCTCCTCCGGTCGCTGGAGGCCGACGGGCTGGTGGTGGTCGAGCCCCACCCCGACGACAAGCGCGTCCGGGTGGCCCGCCTGACCCCGGCCGGGCGGTCGGAGCGGGCGGTGCTCGACCAGCGCAGCGACGTCCTGGCCCGGTCGCTGCTGGCGCCGCTCGGCGAGTCGCAGCGGGCCCGCCTGGTCGCGGCGATGGGCGAGGTCGAGCGGCTGCTGACCGCCGCCCTGGTCGAGGTCGGCCCGGTCGACCCGACCCACCGCCACGCCACCCACTGCCTGCGGGAGTACTACGCCGAGCTCGACCGCCGGTTCCCGACCGGCTACGACCTGGAGCGCTCGGTCGCCGTGGCGCTCGACGAGATCCGCCCGCCGGCCGGGGTGTTCCTGGTGGCGACGCTGCGGGGCGAGCCGATCGGCTGCGGCGCCCTGCGCCACCCCGAGCCCGGTGTCGCCGAGATCAAGCGGATGTGGGTGGCGCCGTCGAGCCGGGGCCTCGGGGTCGGCCGGCGCCTGCTCACCGAGCTGGAGAACCGGGCCCGGGCCACGGCGAAGGTGGTCCGCCTCGACACCAACTCGACGCTGGAGGCGGCCATCGCCATGTACCGGAGCGCCGGCTACCAGGAGACCGAGCCCTTCAACGACGACCCCTACGCCGAGCTCTACTTCCAGAAGCACCTGACCTGAGCCACCCACCCCGTCCCAAATTGCGTCCGAAAGGCCGCATATGTCGGCCTGATCAACGCAATTTGGAAGGGGGGAGCGGAAACTCGCTGGCCGGTGACGGGGTCGGCCCGGCAGGCTGCCCGCATGGCGATGTTCCTCATGGTGCGCCGTGCCCGGGAACGGGCAGCGGCGTGCGGCACCGGCACCGCACTGGGGTTGGCACCAGCTGACGGACGGCTGGGCCCGCCGGCTCGTCGCGTCGGCTGACCTCTCGCCCGGCGACGTCGTCGTCGACATCGGCGCCGGTGCCGGCGCCATCACCGAACCGCTGGTGCGGGCCGGGGCGCGCGTCCTGGCCGTCGAGCTGCACCCCCGGCGGGCCGACCGGCTGCGCCGCCGGTTCGCCGACGCGCCCGTGAAGGTCCTGCAGGTCGACGCCGCCGACCTCCGCCTGCCCACCCGGCCGTTCCACGTCGTGGCGAACCCGCCGTTCGCCGTCACCACCGCGATCCTGCGGCGGCTGCTGGCGCCCGGCAGCCGCCTGGAGGCCGCGCACCTGGTGGTGCCGACCTACGTGGCGGCGCGGTGGGCATCGGGCCGGGCGCCGGCCGCCCACCGCTGGTCGCGCCACTTCACGGCCCGCCGGGGCCCGACCGTGCCGCCACGGGCGTTCGTCCCGGCCCCGCCGCGGGCGGCGGCGATCCTCGAGCTGCGCCGTCGCCGGTGACCTCACCGGCGGGGACGCGAAGATCCCCCGCCCTCGGCGGGGTGGGGCGGGGGATCTCGGCGGTTGCGGCTGGCCGAAGGGTTTGGCGGGGAACCCATGGGCAACAACGACCGGACCGGAGTCGGCGGAGAGCCCGGTCCTGCGAGCCGCAGCGGTCGCCTACCCGAGCGTCCTTCGCCTAACCAGATTTCTCCAGATTTCTTCGGCGCTCCTCGAGGAACCGCCGCTCGGGGCCGTTGACCAGGCCGTCGAGCGCGGCGTCGTAGGCGGCGCGGGCCTCGTCGGCCCGCCCGAGGCGCCGCAGGAGGTCGGCCCGGGCGGTGTGGAACGGGCGGTAGCCGGCGAGCGGCCCGGCCAGCTCGTCGACCGCGGCCAGCCCCGCCGCCGGCCCCGCCACCTCGGCCAGCGCCACCGCCCGGTTGAGGGCGACCACCGGCGTCGGCTGGCACGCCAGCAGCTGGTCGTACAGCCGGAGGATCTGCCCCCAGTCGGTGGCCTCGACCGAGGGGGCGTCGCTGTGCACGGCCGCGATCGCCGCCTGGATCTGGTACGGCCCCGGCCGGTCCCGCCGCAGGCACTCCCGCACCAGGGCCTGGCCCTCCGCCACGAGGGCTTGGTCCCAGCGGGAGCGGTCCTGGTCGCGGAGCAGCACCACCGACCCGTCGTCGGCCACCCGCGCCGGGCGGCGCGACTCGCCCAGCACCAGCAGGGCCAGCAGGCCCCGGGCCTCGGGTTCGTCGGGCATCAGCTCGACGAGGAGCCGGGCCAGGCGCACGGCCTCCTCGCACAGGTCGGCCCGGACGAGGTCGTCGCCCCGGGTCGCCGTGTGCCCGGCGTTGTAGATCAGGTAGACGACGGCGAGGACCGCCCGCAGCCGGTCGGGCAGCTCGGCGTCGCCGGGCACCCGGTAGGGGATGCGGGCCGCCCGCACCTTGCGCTTCGCCCGGACGAGCCGCTGCGCCATCGTCGCCTCGGGCACGACGAACGCCCGGGCGATCTCCGGGGTGGGCAGGCCGGCCACCAGCCGCAGGGTCATCGCCACCTGCGTTGCCGGGGCCAGCGCCGGGTGGCAGCAGGTGAACACCAGGCGCAGCTGGTCGTCGGGCACCACGGCGACCTCCTCGGGGTCGGGCCGGAGCCGCAGGGGATCGTCGGGGGCGTCGCCGGGCTCGTCCTGCCGGGCCTGCTGGAGGCGCGCGGCCTGGACGTGGCGGTCGTGCCGGGTCGACTCGCGGCGGAACCGGTCGATCGCCCGGCGCCGGGCCGTGGTCACGATCCACCCGGCGGGGTCGGGCGGCAGGCCGGTCGCCGGCCAGCGCTCCAGGGCGATCACGAAGGCGTCCTGGACCGCCTCTTCGGCGACGTCGAGGTCGCCGAAGAGGCGGGCCAGGGTGGCGACCGCCCGACCCGAGGCCTCGCGGAAGGCCGCGGCGGCGACCGCCCGGGCCGATCCGGCGAGGTCGGCGGGGTCGGGGGCCGCGCTCACTGGAACGGGCGCACCTCGATGGGGAGGCCGGTGATCTCGGCGATCCGGGTGCCCCAGTGCAGGGCGGCGTCGAGGTCGTCGACGTCGACGATGGTGAAGCCGCCCAGGTGCTCCTTGGTCTCCAGGTAGGGGCCGTCGGTGGTCACGACGTCGCCGTCCTCCACCCGCACCACGGTGGCGGTGCTGGCGGGGTGCAGGCCGTTGCCGAACACCCACACCCTCTTGGCCTGCATCTCCTCGGTCAGGCGGCCGAGCTGCTCCATCACGGGGGCCAGCTCCTCGGACGAGGGGAGGTTCTCCGGCTCGGTCGAGTAGTGCATCGACAGCAGGTAGTGGCTCATGGCATCGCTCCTTTCGCCCCCTGTACGAGCGCGATCCGCCACATCGACAGCCTGCCCCGAAAATCCCCGGCCGGTTCGCCGGCGGGGTGGCGGCGGCCGGGGCGCGGCGGCGGGACGCCGGCGGTACGGCCGGTGGGCCGGCGATCGTCATTGGAACAAATGGGATGGGTGTGACATCGGTGAAAACGGCCGGTCCGGGGGTTGACATCGGCGGTGAATGCGCGACGATGTTCAGGTAACGTTCAGCACAGTCACCTGTCGGACCGACCGACCGACCTACCAACCGATCGGCCAACGATGGTCATCGCGATGGAGGCTGACGCTGTGGAGCGATCACCGCCCGACCGGCGCGGGCAGCGGTCCCGCTGCCGGAACTTCCCGTCGTGCGCACGATGACGACCGGCCGTGCTTGACGACGGTGACGACACCCTGGTCACAAGGGGTCTGAGAAGAGACACGAAAGGAACGGTGACCGCCGGGAGGGACCCGGCAACCCCGGCCTGACCAGGGGTGCCAGCCGCGTCGTCCCGATCTCGACGGCACGCTCGTCGTCGAAATGACGGGACCTACAACCGAGAGAATGGATGGTGGGGGACCCTCCGAAATCGGAGGGTCCCCTCCTGTCTGAAAGACGGCGGTTCAGGCCTCGGGCGGGACGTCGACACGCTCGATCGTGATGCCGAGACCCAGGCGGTCGGCGGTCTGGGCCATCTCGTTGATCTCGATCGACTGGAAGCGCTCCATCGTCGCCGCCAGGCGGCGGACCTCCTCGTCCTCGGCGTGGTCGGCGGCGTAGGCGGCCATGTGGACGCCGCCGCGGTGGTGCTCGGCCATGAGCTCGAGGAACAGCCGGTCGGCCTCGGTGCCCTCGGCGGCGCGGAGGGCGTCGATCTGGGCCTCGGTGGCCATGCCCGGCATCTGGTCCGGTGGGGTCGGCATGCCCATCCACGCCATGGCGGTGTCCGGGCGGGGGCCGTCCTCGCCCCAGTCGGCCAGCCGGAGCCCCATGATGCCCAGCTCCCGGTTCTGGAAGATCAGGATCTCGGTGGCGAACGCCATCACGGTCGGGTCCTGGCCCCGGTCGAGCTGCAGCATCGAGAGCTGCACGGCCTGCTCGTGGTGGGTGGACATGTCCCGGTAGAAGCCGACGTCGACCTCGCCCGGGGCGCTGCGGCCGTCGGAGCCGGTGAACACCCAGGTGACGGCGGCCGCCAGGAACGCCACGGCGGCCAGGAGCGCGAACACCTGGGGCCAGCTCAGCCACAGCCCCGGCGGCTCCTCCTCGGGCTCGCCCGCCGGTCC
>DATCLV010000424.1:0-3337 GCA_036563745.1 Acidimicrobiales bacterium
GCGCGGATGGTGCGGGCGACCATCTCGGCGTCGGCGCCGGTGATCGCCCCGCGGAACCACGCGACCGTCTGCTCGCCCACCTCGGGCAGCGGGCTGAGCTCGGCTGCGACCGCCCCCGGACGGGCGGCCGCCACCGGCAACCGGGGCGCCACCACCGAACCCACTACGGGGTGGCCCCTTCGGGGGGTGGGCCGACGATGAGCGCCGCGTTGTGCCCGCCGAACGCGAACGACGTGGACAGCGCGGGCGCGGGGCCGACGCCGCGCGGCGCACCGGCGACGACGTCGACCGGGAGATCGCACTTCTGCAGGTTGGCCGTGGGCGGGACCTGGCCGGTGCGGGCGGCGAGCAGCGCCGCGACCGCCTCGACCGCGCCGGCGGCGCCGATGAGGTGACCGGTCACGCCCTTGGTCGAGGTGACGGGGACGGCGTGGTCGCCGAACACCTTGGCGAGCGCCGCGGCCTCGGCCGCCTCGTTGTGCGGGGTCGACGTGCCGTGGGCGTTGACGTGCCCGATGGCCGACGGCTCGAGCCCGGCGTCGGACAGCGCGACCTCCATGCACGCGGCCATCCCGGCACCGTCCTCCAGCGGGGCGGTGATGTGGTGGGCATCGCAGGTCATGCCGTAGCCCAGGATCTCACCCTTGATGTCGGCGCCACGGGCCAGGGCGTGCTCCAGGGTCTCGAGCACGACGAAGCCGGCGCCCTCGCCCATGACGAAGCCGTCGCGGTCGACGTCGAACGGCCGGGACGCCTCTTCGGGCGGGCGCTTGGACAGCGCGCCCATGCGGGCGAACGCCGCCATCGACACGGGGGCGACGCTGGCCTCGGTGCCGCCGCACACGACGACGTCGGCGAGGCCCTCGCGCACCATGCGGGCCCCCTCGCCGATGGCGTTGGAGCCGGTGGCGCAGGCGGTGGCGACGGCGAGGTTGGGGCCGGTCCAGCCGTGGTGGATGCCGATCATCGCCGCGGTGGCGTTGGTCATCATCATCGGCACGAGGAAGGGGCTGGTGCGCATGGGCCCCTTCTCCGCGTACTGGATGACCTGGTCCTCCAGCGTGCGGATGCCACCCACGCCGGAGCCGGCGACCACGCCGCGGCGGTGCCGGGGGGCGGCCAGGCCGTCGTCGCCGTCACGGGTGTCGGTCTGCGCGCCGGCGTCGGCGATCGCGTCGGCGGCGGCCGCCAGCCCGAGCAGGGTGGCGCGGTCGGTGCGGCGCACCTCCTTGGGACCGACGTAGGGCACCGGGTCGAAGCCGCGCACCTCGCAGGCGATCTTCACGGAGTGCTCGGAGGCGTCGAACAGCGTGATCGGCGCCGCCATCGGCGTCGCCGCCAGCAGCGTGGCCCACATGTCGTCGACGGTGAGCCCGGCGGGCGTCTTCACGCCCATGCCGGTGACGACGACGCGCGGCCGGCCCCGATGGTCGGTCGTGGCCATGGCTACGCCTTCTGCGTCGCGCCCGCCGCCAGGATGACGTCGAGGGCGTCGCCGACGGTCTTCACCTCGGCGAGCTCGTCCTCCTCGATGGTGATGCCCAGCGTGTCCTCGAGCGACATCACCAGCTCCACGAGGTCGAGGCTGTCGGCCTCGAGGTCCTCGGCGAACGACGCGGCCTCCGTGACCTTGTCGGCCTCCACCTGGAGGACGTCGACCGCGGCGGTGCGGAGGGCGGCGAGTGCCTCGGAACGATCCATGTGCAGCTTCTCCTGTTGTGTCGGATAGAGACTGATCGACCTGGGTGCTCAGCGCCCCATGCCGAGCCCGCCGTCGACGGGGATCACGGCCCCCGTGATGTAGGAGGCACGGTCGGAGCAGAGGAACGCCACCAGGGCGGCGACCTCGTCGGGACGGCCGAGGCGCCCGATGGCGGTGGCCCCGGCCAACAGCTCGCGGCGTTGCTCGGGCAGGGCATCCATCATGGCAGTGTCGATGGGCCCGGGCTCGACGACGTTGACCGTGATGTTGCGGGACGCCACCTCGCGGGCGACCGAGCGGCTGAACCCGACGAGCCCCGCCTTGGCGGCGGCGTAGTTGGACTGCCCCGGCGAGCCCATGGCGCCCACGATCGACGACACCTGCACGATCCGGCCGAACCGGGCGCGGATCATGGCCCGCAGCGCCCGCTTGGTGGTGCGGTACGGGCCGGTGAGGTCGGTGTCGAGCGTGTGCTGCCAGTCGTCCTCGCCCAGCTGCACGAGCAGCTTGTCGCGGTTGACGCCGGCCGCGTTGACCAGCACCTCGACCGGGCCGAGCGCGGCCTCGACGTCGGCGAACGCGGCGTCGACGCTCTCGGGGTCGGCGACGTCGATGCGCACCACGTGGGCGGTGCCGCCGTCCTTCGTGATCAGTTCGGCGGTCTCGGCCGCGGCGGCCTGGTTGCCGGCGTAGCCGACGGCCACGCGCTTGCCGTCGGCGGCCAGGGCCCGGGCGACGGCGGCGCCGATGCCCCCGGACGCGCCGGTGACCAGCGCCACCCGCGCCTGTGCTTCGTTGCTCATTGGATCCTCGATGACCGCCAGCGTAGGAGACTCGTACCGACCGTGAGACCGGCACCGAACCCGGTGGTCAGGACGAGGTCGCCGTCGTGGAGGCGGCCGGTGTCGGCGGCCTCGCCCAGCGCCAGCGGGACCGACGCGGCGGACGTGTTGCCGTGCCGGTCGACGGTCTGGACCGCGGTCTCGGGGGACAGGCCCACCCGGGTGACGACCGCGTCGATGATGCGGGCGTTGGCCTGGTGGGGGACGAACACGTCGACGTCGGCGGGCGTGCAGCCGGCCTGGTCGAGGGTGCGCAGCACCGAGTCGGTGACGGCGCGGACCGCACGGCGGAACACCTCGCGGCCGTCCATGCGGAGGAAGTGGTCGCCGGCGGCCACGGTGTCGGCCGACGCGGGGCGGGCCGAGCCGCCGGCCGGGATGGACAGGAGGTCGACGCCGAGCGGGTCGTCGACGAGGTCGGAGGCGAGGAGGCCGCCGGGCAGGTCGGCGGGGTCGTCGCTGATGACGACGGGGGCGCCGGGGCTCGGGGGCGTGGCGGTCGGGCGGGCCGCAGGGCCGTTGCCGTTCCCGGTGAGGACCAGGGCGGCGGCGCCGTCACCGAAGAGCACCGCGGTGCTGCGGTCGTCCCAGTCGACGACCCGGGTGACCGTGTCGGCCCCGATGAGCAGGACCCGGCGGGCGGTGCCCACCTCCAGCATCGAGCCGGTGACGACCAGGCCGTAGACGAAGCCGGCGCAGGCCGCGTTGAGGTCGAAGGCCCCGGCGGAGCTGCCGATGGCCGCCGCGACCTGGGCGGCGGTCGACGGCATGGGCTGCTCGGGGGTGAAGGTGC
>DATCLV010000104.1:0-13520 GCA_036563745.1 Acidimicrobiales bacterium
GGCCTGGGCCACCCCCGCCCCCACCCACGGGCCGGCCCTCCTGCACGCCGTCGAGGCGGCCCGCCCCGGGGCGGGCGCCGGCGACGCCTACGGGCGGGTCATGAAGGCCGTCGACCTCATCCGCCAGTCCACGTCCGACCCCAGCGGCACGTCGATCGTGTCGGCCGCCGACGGCGACGGGAACGTCGTGGTCGTCGTCCACTCCAACTCGTACCCCCGCTTCGGCAGCGGGATCGTCGTCCCCGAGTACGACCTGGTCCTCAACAACCGGGCCGGCCGGGGCTTCACCCCCGAGCCCGGGCACCCCAACTTCCCGGCACCCGGCCGGCGACCCGCCACCACCCTCCACGCCTGGGCGGTGGCCGACGAGACCGGGCGACCCCGGCTGCTCGGCGGCACCCCCGGCGGCGACAACCAGATGCCCTGGAACGCCCAGACCCTGGGGATGGTGGTGTCGGGGTGCTGGTCGCCGGGGGTGCTGGTGACCTCGCCCAAGTGGGAGTGGCTGCCGGCCGACGACGGGGTGAAGGTCGAGGGCGGCATGTCCGACGACGACGTGGTGGCGCTGGCGGCTGCGGCGCCCCGGGTCGTGCGCGGCCCCCGGTGGGGCGGCAAGTCGGCCCAGCAGGTGGTGCGGGTGCGCCGGGGCGACGAGGCCTTCGAGGCCGCCGCCGACCCGCGGACCGTCGGCGCCGCTCAGGGCGTCTGAGCCGAGGCGCCGGCGCCGGTCCCGCTCGACCCGTCGGTGGCCGTGGCGGTCGCGGTCGCGGTGCCGGTGGCGTCCGTGGCGTCGGCGCCGTCGCCGTTCCCCGAGCCGGGCGCGGCGCCGGCAGCGGCGTCGACCTCGGCCGTGCCGCCGGGCCCGGTCGCCGCCGCCGTCGCCGCCGTCGACGTCCCCTTCCCCGGGCGCTGGGGCCGGCACAGCGGGAACAGCAGCAGCGGCGTCACCACCGTCACCGCCAGCACCGGCCGGAGGCCGAAGGCGTCCGCGGCCACGCCCACCAGGAACGTCGCCAGGGCGCCGAGGCCGATCTGGACCGACCGGTAGAGGCCCAGCGCCCCGCCCTGGCTCCCGAACCGCTCGAAGGCCAGCACGTTGGCCAGCGGGAACAGCGTGCTGACCGTGCCGGCGAACACGGCGGCGAGCGCGTAGGTGAGCGGCGACGCCGGCAGCAGCGTCCAACCGACACCGGTCGCCACCAGCACCGCACCCGTGCGGCGGGCGCTCACCAGCGGACCGGCCCGGTCGGCGCCCGCGCCCGACACGACCTTGGCGAGGATCGACAGCACCCGCCCGACGGCCAGCAGCGACGCCGCGGTGCCGACCGCCATCCCCCACTCCTCGACGGCGAACGTCGTGAGGAACGACACCGTGCCGTACTGGCACACCGAGCCGATCGTGCCCACGAAGGTGGGGAGCCCCAGCACGTCGGCCAGCCGGGCCCGCTCGGCGGGCGGCGCGAGGGTCGGGGTGCGCAGCCACAGCGTGCCGACGGCGGAGGCCGCGGCGAGGACGGCCGAGATCACGAACGACACCCGCCAGCCGTGATCGGCGCCCACCGCGGCCAGGACGGCGGCGATGGTGAGGCCGCCGGAGAAGGCGACGCCGAACATGCCCATGGCGAAGCCCTTGCGGTGCGGGCCGGCCAGGGTGCCGACCGCCTGGATGCCGGCCGGGAAGTAGAAGCCGGACCCGGCGCCCAGCAGGATCTGGGCAGCCGCCAGCGGCAGGAACGAGGTCGCGGCCGCGGCCAGGAGGGCGCCGACCAGCGTGAGGACGCCGGCGATGCGGATCACCCGGGTGGCGCCGAGCCGGGGCAGCAGCCGCCCACCGACGATGTTGGCCACGGCGATGCTGCCCGTGAGCAGGCCGAACGCCACGCCGCCGAGGGTCAGGTCGAGGTCGAGGTCCTTGGCGGTGGTGGGAAAGATCGGGCTGAGCAGCGACTCGCCCACGCTGGCCGCGAGGTACGCCGAGCACGCGAGGAAGAACCCGAACCACTGCGGCTTCGCTGTCGTCGGGTCGCCGGCCGCGGACGGTTCGGCGCCGGTCGAGGGGAGTTGCCGACCGCTCATATCGCGTACAGTATGCAATATCCGATGATCCACATCGACGACGCGACCGTGCTGCGCCTCCTCGACCTGCCGTCGGTGACGACGCGCCTCGACGAGGCCTACGCCGCCTGGGGCCACGCCACGGCGGCCACCACCCAGCGCGTGCGGGCGACGTCGTCGGTGGGCATGGCCTCGGCGATGGCCGCCGTCGTCCCGCCCTACTCCGGGGGCAAGGTCTACGCCACCGTCGACGGCCGCTTCACGTTCGTCATCGTGCTGTTCGACCTCGACGGCACGGCCCTCGCCACCCTCGACGGCGACACCGTCACCCGGCTCCGCACCCCCGCCACCTCGGCGCTCGCCATCCGGCGCCTGGCCCACCCCGACGCCAGCGTCGCCGCGCTCATCGGCGGGGGCCGCCAGGCGTGGGGCCACGTCGAGATGCTCCGCGCCGAGCTGCCCGCCCTCACCGAGCTGCGGGTGCACACCCGCCGCCCCGAGGTCGGCGACTCGCTGGTCGAGCGGGCCAAGGCGCTCGGCGTCCCGGCGGTCACCACCGCCACGGCCGCTGCCGCCGTCGAGGGCGCCGACGTCGTCGTGACGGTCACCTCGTCGCCCGATCCCCTGTTCCCGGCCACGGCGCTCAGCGACCGGGCCCTCGTCTGCGCCGTGGGCGCCACCAAGTACGACCGCTGCGAGATCGGGCCGGACGTCGTCGAGCGCTGCGTGGCCGTCGTCGCCGACGACGTCACCGGGTCGCGCACCGAGTGCGGCGACCTGCTGGCGGCCGCCGCGGCCGGGCGCTTCGACTGGGACCGGGCCGTCGAGCTCCACGCCCTGGTCGCCGGCCACGCCACCGTGCCCCGGGCCGGCACCGGCCCCGCCCCGGGGCCCGTCCTCTTCGAGACCCAGGGCGTGGCGCTCCAGGACATCGCCGCCGCCGGCCTCGCCTGGGAGCGGCACCTCGCCGGCCTCGCCGAGCCCGGCGTCGTTACCGGCTCCGGCACCGGCACCGAGCCCGCCATCCGACCCGACACCGACAAGGAGCAACCGTGATCGTCAGCCATCGTCTGTCCCTGGCCGAGGCGGAGATCGCCGTCGACGCCGCCCTGGCCACCGCCGCCGAGCTGGGCGTCGCGTCGGTCGTCTGCGTCAGCGACGCCGCCGGCTACCCGATCGTGGTCAAGCGCCCCGACAACGGGAAGGTCACCAGCGTCGACATCGCCATCGCCAAGGCCTTCACCGCCGCCTGCCACCGGCGCCCCACGCACACCTACACCAACGCCCAGCCCAACCAGGAGGCGTTCGGCATCATGAACATGCACGGCGGCCGGTTCACGATCTTCGTGGGTGGCTGGCCGATCGAGGTCGACGGCGAGGTCGTCGGCGGCATCGGCGTGTCCGGCGGGCACACCAAGGAGGACATCGCCTGCTGCAAGGCCGGGATCACCGCGCTGCTCGAGCACCTCGGCAAGCCCGTCGACTTCTCCAAGTGGGACGGCTGGAAGGCGCCCGAGCCTCCGGCCAACGTCTGACGGCCGGCGATCCGACGTGGCCACCGAGGTCCAGAACCGGATCGGCGGGGTCGAGCGGCCCGCCGCCGACGGCGCCACCTTCGAGCGCCGCAACCCCGCCGACACCACCCAGGTGGTGTCCGTCGCCCCCGAGTCCACCGCCGCCGACGTCGCCGCCGCCGTCGATGCCGCCCGCGCCGCCGCCCCGGCGTGGCGGCGCACCACCCCGTCGCAGCGGGCCGACCTGCTCGCCCGGGCGGCCCGGCTCCTCGCCGCCGAGGCCGACCGCAACGCCCGCGACATGGTCGCCGAGGAGGGCAAGCCCCTCGCCGACGCCCGCATGGAGGCTCGGCGCACCCCCAAGAACCTGGAGATCTACGCCGGCGAGGCCCTCCGGCTCACCGGCACCACGTTCCCCAGCGACGACGGCACCCTCGCCTGGACCACCCGCGACCCGGTCGGCGTCGTCGGCGTGATCACCCCCTGGAACTTCCCGCTCAACCTCGCCAGCCGGAAGATCGGGCCCGCCCTGGCCGCCGGCAACACCGTGGTGTTCAAGCCGTCGCCGATGACGCCGCTCATGGGTGACCGCCTGGGCGCCGCCTTCGAGGCCGCCGGGTTCCCGCCCGGGGTCGTCAACGTCGTGCACGGCTTCGCCGCGGGCGCCGCGCTCGTGGCCGACGAGCGGGTCGACGCCGTCACGTTCACCGGGTCGCTGGCCACCGGCCGCAAGATCCACGCCGCACTCGGCCTCGGCCGGCGGGCCCAGCTCGAGCTGGGCGGCAAGAACCCGGTGGTCGTCCTGGCCGACGCCGACCTCGACGCCGCCGCCCAGGTCGTCGCCCGGTCGTCGTTCAACCTCACCGGGCAGGCCTGCACCGGCGCCGGGCGCATCCTCGTCGAGGCCTCGGTCCACGACGAGCTGCTGGAGCGGGTGGTGCAGCTGGCCGGCGCCCACGTGCTCGGGCCCGGCGACGAGGAGGGCGTCACCATGGGGCCGCTGGTCGACGAGCAGGCCGTCGCCACCATGGAGGCGGCGGTGCACGACGCCGTGGCGGCCGGGGCCACCGTGGCCTGCGGCGGCGTCCGCCCCACCGGCGGGACCCTGGGCCGCGGCTGCTTCTACCCGCCCACGGTCCTGGTCGGGCCGGGCGTCGCCCGGGGCACCGACTTCGCCCGCACCGAGCTGTTCGGGCCGGTCGTCGGGTTCGAGGCCGTGTCGGGGCTCGACGAGGCCATCGAGTCGGCCAACGACGTCGAGTACGGCCTGGCCGCCGCCATCTGCACCCGCGACCTGGCCGCCGCCCAGCGGTTCGCCGCCGAGGTCGAGGCCGGGATGGTGAAGGTCAACCGGCCCACCGTGGGCGCGGCGCTCAACGCGCCGTTCGGCGGGATCAAGCAGTCGGGCACCGGCGTGCACAAGGAGCAGCTGGGGCCGACGGTCATGGACTTCTACACGGTGAGCCGCACCGTCTTCATGGGGAGCTGAGATGGACCTCGGGTTGCAGGAGAAGCGGGCACTGGTCCTGGGGTCGTCGACCGGCCTCGGCCTGGCGGTGGCCCGGACGCTGGTCGACGAGGGCGCCCGGGTGGTGGTGACCTCCCGGTCGAAGGAGCGGGCGGAGGAGGCGGCCACCTCGCTCGGCGGGGCGCCCGTCGCCACGCCCGTGGCCGTCGACCTCACCGAGCCCGGCGCGGGGGCCCAGGTCGTGGCCGACGCCGTCGACGCCCTCGGCGGGCTCGACATCTGCGTGGTCAACACCGGCGGCGGCAAGCCGGGCGGGATCCTGGCCACCGACGGCTTCGACGACGCCGCCTACGCGTCGATGCTGCGCCCCGCCCTCGAGGTGTCACGGGCCGCGGCCCCCCACCTGCGCCAGGCGGCAGGCGGCGGCCGGCTCACGTTCATGACCGCCCGGTCGGTGGTGGAGGCGTCGCCCGACCTGGCGCTGTCGTCGGTGATGCGCAGCGGCGTGTCGGCGATGGCCCGGTCGCTGGCGATCGAGCTGGCCCCGGACGTCAACGTGACCGTGGTGGTCACCGGCCAGTTCGCCACCGGCGGGCTGGAGCGCTTCGAGGCGGCGCGGGCCGAGGCCGAGGGCCGCCCGGTCGAGGAGGTCCACGCCGAGCACGTGGCCAACATCCCGCTGGGGCGGGTCGGCCGCGCCGAGGAGCTGGCGGACGTGGTCGCGTTCCTGTGCAGCGCCCGGGCGTCGTTCGTCACGGGCACGGCGATCCGCGTCGACGGCGGGGCTGTCCGCGGCTTCTGAGCCCATCTCCCCGCCCCCACGCAGCCGGCCCCCGACCACGCCAGGCCCCCACCACCAGAGAACGTTCACCCGACCGCCGGCCCACCGGATCGGGTGTGAACGGCGGCCGGGTCCGGGCGTCCTCTCGTGCGACGTGGCCGAACACGCCGGTCACGCCGGGTCAGACCCGACCGGCGGCCAGCCGGCCCAACGGTGGGCGGGTGGCCCGGTCCGGGCGGGTCAGCGGCGGCGCAGGAGGCGAAGCAGCAGCCAGGCCGCCACGACGGCGATCACCACCGGACCGAACCGACGGACGACCGAACCCCCGGCGGCATCGAGCAGATCGACCGGTCTGGCGACCGGCCGCACCGGCCCACGCCGTGCGGCACCGGGCCGGGTCGACCTGTCGCACGGCGCCACCAAGCCCAACCGGTCACGCCGCAACAGGCCTGGCCGGCGGACGGCTGGTCCACGGGCAGCCGACCGTGGGACCGAGCGGGTCAGCGGCGGCGCAGGAGGCGGAGCAGCAACCAGGCCGCCACGACGGCGACCACCGGGACCCGGCGGGGTCGGCCAGGTCGACCGGTCTGGCGACCGGCCGCACCGGCCCACGCCGTGCGGCACCGGGCCGGGTCGACCTGTCGCACGGCGCCACCAAGCCCAGCCGGTCACGCCGCGACAGGCCTGGCTGGCGGACGGCTGGTCCACGGGCAGCCGAGCGTGGGACCGAGCGGGTCAGCGGCGGCGCAGGAGGCGGAGCAGCAGCCAGGCCGCCACGACGGCGACCACCACCGGACCGAACCGACGGACGACCGAACCCCCGGCGGCATCGAGCAGATCGACCGGCTCGGGCTCGGGCGACGAGATCCGACGGACGTTCGAGCGCTCCTCGCCGGCCGAGCCGACATCGGTGGCCGTGGCCGTCGCGGTCGCGGTGCCCGCCCCGGCGACGCCGTTGCTGCTGGCTGCGGCAGTGGTCGTGCCGGCGGTGGCCGCGCCGCTGCCGTTGCCCGAGCCGGCGATCTCGGCCTCCAGCGAGCTGGCGAACTGGCCCAGCAGCTTGGTCGACACGTCGGCCAGCACGCCCCGGCCGAACTGGGCGACCTTGCCGGTGACCGTCAGGTCGGTGACCACGGCAACCTCGGTGCCGTCGCCGTCGGGGGTGAGCTGCGCGGTGATGGTGGCCGCGGCGTTGCCCTGACCCCGGGTCTCCCGGCCCTCGGCCCGGAGCACCGCCCGGTGGGCGGCCTCGTCGCGCTCGACGAAGTGCGCCGCGCCCTTGTACTGGGCGGTGATCGGCCCGACCTTCACCTTGACCACGCCCCGGTACTCCTCCCCCTCGATCTCGGTCAGCTGGGCGCCGGGAAGGCAGGGCGCGATCCGCTCGATGTCGGTGAGCAGGGCCCACGCGCCGTCGACGGGCACGGGGACACGGAATCGGTTGGTCAGCTCCACGGGGGACTCCTCAACTCGGCGTGCGATCTCGTTGCAGGGCGTCGAGCGCGGCGACGGTGACGTCCCAGCGCTCGATCGACGGGAGGTCGGCGGGCGGCGTGAAGCCCAGCGGCACCAGCGGGATGCCCAGGCTGTCGCCGGCGTGGTCGTCGACGCGCAGCGCCGCGGCGAACACGCCGCGGTGCTCCCGCCCGGCGAGCAGCGACAGCTTGCAGGTGTGCAGCGTGGTGCCCTCGACCACCAGCAGGGTGGCCCGGCGCCGCGCCTCGAGGTTGGCGCGCGATCGGCGGCCGCCCAGCGCCACGTGCAGCTCGGCCCCGTCGTCGACCACCCGCACCTCGGTGGCGGACACCACCGCGCAGTGCGGGGCGCCCGCGTCGTCGACCGTGAGGAACGGGAACGCCTGGGCCGGCTCGCCGGGCACCACCGGCTGGGCCAGGACGGCCGCCACCTCGCGGGGGACGCTCATGACCAGCGGGTGAACAGGTCGTGCTCGATCCCGAACTGGTCGAGGACCTTGCCGGCGATGTGGGCGACCAGGTCGTCGATCGAGCGGGGACGGTGGTAGAAGGCCGGCATCGGCGGCAGGACCGTCGCCCCCGCCAGCGTGACCGTCTCCATGTTGCGGATGTGGATGAGGTTGAGCGGCGTCTCGCGGGGGACGAGCACCAGCCGCCGGCGCTCCTTGAGCGTGACGTCGGCGGCCCGGGTGAGCAGGTCGCCGGTGTTGCCGGTGGCGATGGCGGCCAGCGTGCGCATCGAGCAGGGGATCACGGCCATGCCCATGGTCCGGAACGAGCCGGACGAGATGGCGGCCGCCAGGTCGCCGTTGTCGTAGACGGCGTCGGCCAGCGTCGCGAGCGAGCCGACGTCGGTGTCGGCCTCGAGCTTCAGGGTCTGCACGGCGCCGTTCGACACCACCAGGTGGGTCTCGACGGAGCCGAGGTCGTGCAGGGCCCGGAGCAGAGCGATTCCCAGCTGGGGCGCGCTCGACCCCGACATGCCGACCACCAGCCGGGGCCGCTCGGTGCCGCTCACCCGGGATCCTCCCTTCGCCCCCCGCCGTCGGTCGCCTCGAGGGCGGCGCTGTCGCGGCCCTCGCCCGTGTCGCCCTCGGCCCCGTCGCCGTCCTCGACGAGGGAGCCGTCGGGGTTGAACGGGCCCGCGACCTTCTGCCAGACCTCCAGTGACTTCTCGACCTCGTCGAGGTGCTCGCGCATCACGTCGCGCGCCGCCTCGGCGTCGCCGGCGACGATGGCGCCGAACAGCGCCTGGTGGCCGCGGGCGACCCGGTTGCCCGACCGGTAGGTGGACGACGACAGCCGCTTCCGCATGTCGGCGAACAGCTGGGCGAGGGCGTGCTGGATGGCGATCACCACCGCGTTGCCGGTGCACTGGGCGACGACCTCGTGGAAGTCGACGTCGGCGTCGACGGGGTGGCCCTCCGACTCGATCGCCTCGTCGAACCGGCGGAGGGCGTTGGCGAGCATCGCCATGCGGTCCCCATTGATGTGCATCGCCGCCATCGCCGCCACCTCGGGCTCGAACATGCGGCGGAACGCCATCACGTCGTCGACGGCGGCCGCCGACAGCGAGATGACCGTCTGGAACGGGGCCATGATGGCGCTGGGCTCGGCGGCGCGGACGAACGTGCCCGACCCCCGCCGGGCCTCGACCAGCCCGAGCATCTGCAGCTCGCGCAGCGCCTCCCGGATGCTGTTGCGCCCGACCCCCAGCCGCTCGGCCAGGTCGCGCTCGGCGGGCAGCCGGTCGCCCGGTGCGAGCTGACCGCTGGCCACGAGCTCCCGCACGTGCTCCACCACCGAGCTCGACACCCGTCCGTTCGGTTGTGCCGGCGCTGCCGCCTCCATGTGGACCCCCATCCGTGGACCCTTCCCGAAGTGGTCGGACCATCATACCCATCGACGGCCTCCTGCCAAGCCAAAAGAAAAATTGGCAGGACCACTTGCCACGTTTGGGCGGCGAATGGCAGATTGGTAGGGACACTTCGGCGGTGAGCCACTCGCAGCGGTGAGCCACTGGCAGCGGTGAGCCACTGGGCACAGGCCGGGCGGCGTCCGGGTCGAAGCCGCCAGGTCGACGGGCCCGGGTGGCGACGCACGGCGAGAGCACGAGGAAGGAGGGCCATGCGGCAGATCGGCGACGACACCGGGCGATGGGGCCTGTGGCTGGGCGGCGCGGCCGACGTCGACGAGAGCCGGTCGGTGGCCGCTTCGACCGGCCCCTACGACGGCCGTCACCTCGGCGACGTCGAGCAGGCGACCGCCACCGACGTCGAGCGGGCCGTCACGCTGGCCCACGAGCGCGCCCGCGAGCACCGCCGCACCCCCGGCCACGTGCGGGCCAGCTGGCTCCGCGCCGCGGCCCGGGCCCTCGAGGCCAACAAGGACGAGCTGGTCCGCACGCTGGTCGCCACGCTGGGCAAGCCCCGCCGCGCCAGCGTCTTCGAGGTCGGCCGGGGCATCCAGCTGCTCGACCTGGCGGCCGAGGAGATCGTCCGGTTCGGCGGCGAGAGCCTGCCGCTCGACGGCGTCCCCGGCGGCGAGGGGCGATGGGGCGTCACCCGGCGCGAGCCGTTCGGGGTCGTCGCCGCCGTCACCCCGTTCAACGCCCCGGTCAACCTGCTGCTGCAGAAGGTCGCCCCGGCGCTGGCGGTCGGCAACGCCGTGGTGGTGAAGCCGGCGCCCGAGGGGGCGATCGTCGCCCTGCAGATCGCCGAGCTCCTGGGGCCCGTGCTGCCTGCGGGGCTGCTGAGCGTGCTGCCCGGTGGCCCGGAGGTCGCCCGGGGCCTCGCGTCGCACCCGCTGGTGCGGGCCGTCACCCTCACCGGTGGCGTCGCCGCCGGGCGGGCGGTGATGGCCGCGGCAGGCATCAAGCCGGTGCTGCTGGAGCTGGGCTCCAACGCCCCCAACATCGTGCTCGCCGACGCCGACCTCGACGACGCCGCGGCCAGCATCGCCAACGCCGCCTTCGGGGCCAGCGGCCAGCAGTGCATCTCCGCCCAGCGGATCATCGTCGAGCGCCCGGCCTACGAGGCGTTCCTCGGCCGGTTCGTGGCCGCCGCCGAGCGGATGGTGGTGGGCGACCCCGACGACGCGGCCACCGAGATCGGTCCGCTGGCCCACCCGGGCCGGCGCGACGCCATCCTCCGGTTCATCGAGGACGCCGAGCAGCGGGGGGCGAAGATCCTGCTCGACGGGCGCCCCGCCCGCGACGGCGACCTGTGCTTCGGCCCCACCATCGTCGTCGACGCCCCGCCCGAGGCGATGATCTGCCGCGACGAGGTGTTCGGGCCGGTGGTCGTGGTGCTGCCGGCCGACTCGCTCGACCACGCGGTCGCCATCGCCAACGACTCGCCCTACGGGTTGCAGGCGGCCTGCTTCACCTCCAGCCTTTCCCATGCCCTCCGCGCCGCCGAGGACATCCAGGCGGGCTCGGTGTGGATCAACGAGTCGACGCGCTTCCGCCTCGACACCACACCCTTCGGTGGCTACGGCCAGAGCGGCGTCGGCCGCGAGGGCGTCCGGTACGCCATGGAGGCGTTGTCCCAGCTCAAGTTCGTCGGCCTGCGGCTGACCACCTGACCCCCGGCCGGAATCGAGGAGACATGGCCAAGGACCTGCGCACCTTCATCAAGCAGATCGAGTCGGAGCACCCGGGCGACTTCCGGCGGATCACGAAGGAGGTCGACCCCGCCAACTACGACGTCACGGCGATCATGGAGCACCTGTACCGGCGGGGCGAGCGCCCGGCGGTGCTCTTCGAGCACCCGAAGAACCTCAAGGGCGAGGACTCCGACATCCCGGTGCTCATCAACGTGTTCGCCGAGCGGGCCCGGTGCGCCACGGCGCTCGACTTCCCCCGCGACCAGGCGAACCTGCCGCTCAGCCTCGAGTTCTCCCGGCTGTCCGAGGCCGGCGTGGCCCCGGTCACCGTGAGCCCGGCCGACGCCCCGGTGAAGGAGGTCGTCCTCACCGGCGACCAGATCGACACCCGCGACCTGCCGATCGTCATCCACTCGGAGGGCGACTACGGGCCCTGCCTCACCATGACGCTGCTGGTGAAGGACCCGGAGAGCGGCGCCTACAACGCCGCCTTCATCAAGGCCTTCTACGACTTCGACGACGAGCGGCGGCTGCGCATCACCATCCACTCGCCCGACACCGAGCGGGCCCTCGCCTGGTACGAGGCGCGGCAGCAGCCCATGCCGATCGTGGCCGTGCTCGGCCACCACCCGGCCTTCTACCTCGGGACGATGGGCCTGACGCCCTACGAGTCCGACGACTTCACCACGATCGGCGGGTTCCTCGGCGAGCCGCTGCGGCTCGTGCCGTCCGAGACGTGGGGCGACGACTTCCTGGTGCCGGCCGACGCCGAGATCCTCATCGAGGGCGAGGTGCCGCCCGGCGAGCGGATGATCGCCGACCCGTTCGGCGACATCACCCGCCAGTACCAGGCGCAGACGCTGCGGCCGGTCATGAACGTCACGGCGATCACCCGCCGGCGCGACGCGATCCTGCAGGACGTCTTCGCCGGCCACCACGACCACTTCACCGTCGGGCAGATCCCCAAGGAGGGGACGCTCTACAACACGCTGCGGCGGAAGTTCGGCGACATCGTCACCGCCGTCCACCTGCCCTACTCGGGCTGCGGGCGGCTCGCCTGCTACGTGTCGATCAAGAAGACCCGCGAGGGCCAGGGCAAGGCCGTGGCGCTGGCCGCCATCCAGGAGTCCTGGACGTTCCAGGTGGTCGTCGTGGTCGACGACGTGATCGACGTCTTCAACGAGCAGGACGTCGTCTGGGCCGCGCTGGTCAACGTCGACCCCTCCCGGGACGTCGACATGATCCACAACATCCCGACGGTGTTCACCACGTCGATGGGTTACCGGAAGGTGCTGATCGACGCCACGCGGCCGCTCGACAAGGCCATCCCCGAGATGAACCGGGTGCCGCAGGAGGCGCTCGACCGCATCGATCTCGACGCGTACCTGGAGGGGCGCTGACATGCAACGGATCTTCTGGGTGACCTGCCCGAGCTGCGGCAAGGCGTTCTCGGTCGACTACGGCATCCGCCACACCACGGTGCCGCTCGAGTGCCCCTACGACCGCCGCAAGTTCACCGTCGACGAGGCCGCTGCGCTCGACGAGCGCTGGGGCTGACCTCGACCATCGACGGCGACGCAGGGAGACGGTGGGCATGGCTGTCGACAGCGCCACCACAACCAGTTCGGCTCCGACCGGCGCACCGGCGGGCGGGGCGCCGGTCGGGGTGAAGCCCGGCGGCGTCGGGGCGCGGCAACGCCGCAACGAGGACCGCCGGCACCTCCGCGGCCAGGGCCACTTCGTGGCCGACGTGGTGCTGCCCGGGATGCTGGAGGTGGCGTTCGTCCGCAGCCAGGTCGCCCACGGCCGTTTGCTCGGCGTCGAGGCGCCCGCCGGGGTGCGGTGCTTCACCGCCGACGACCTCGCCCCGCTGGCCCGGCCGATCGTGGCCGACGCCAAGCACCCCGACTTCCGGAGCTCCGAGTACCCGATCCTGGCCACCGGGAAGGTCCGCTTCGTCGGCGAGCCGATCGCCGCGGTGTTGGGCCCCGACCGGGCGGGGGCCGAGGACCACGCCGCCGAGGTCTTCCCCGACATCGACCCGCTGCCGGCGGTGGTCGACATGGAGGCGGCGCTGGATCCCGGGTCACCGCTGGTGCACGAGCACTGGCCCGACAACCGGTTCCTCGAGGCCACGGCCACGGTCGGCGACCTCGACGCCGCCGCGGCCGAGGCCGACCTCACGATCACCCGCAGCTACCGGATGAACCGGCAGGCCGGGGTGCCGCTCGAGACCCGGGGCTGCGTGGCCCACTACGACGGCCGGCTCGACCAGCTCGTCCTCTACAGCTCCACCCAGTTCCCCCACGTCATCCGGTCGGTGCTGGCCCAGCAGCTCGGCATCGACGAGCACCGCCTGCGGGTGGTGGCGCCCGACGTGGGCGGCGGGTTCGGGATCAAGAACAACCTGTACCCGGAGGAGGTGGCGCTCTGCGCCCTGGCGATGCTCGTCGGCCGGCCGGTGCGCTGGATCGAGGACCGCTGGGAGCACCTGGTCGGCTCGGCCCAGGCCCGCGAGCACCGCTACACGGTCACCGCCCACGCCCGGTCGGACGGCGAGCTCCTCGGGGTCGACGCCCGGATCATGGTCGACTCGGGCGCCTACTCGGTCTGGCCGTGGA
>DATCLV010000425.1:0-6253 GCA_036563745.1 Acidimicrobiales bacterium
GTCGTCAACGATGGCGTGGGCGGCCGCGTGCCGCTTCGCCTCGGTCGTCGACGACGAGATCACGTCAACGAAACTCACTGGACTCCCGCCTGTCCTGCCTCATCCGCCTCTACACCATGGCACGGATCGTGCCGTCGGCGCTTCGCAGTGGCTGGGGGTTACTCGATGCCGTGCTCGAGGGCGTAGCGGATGAGCTCCTGCTTCCGGTTGAGGTGGAGCTTGCCGAGGATGTTGCGGACGTGGTTCTCCACGGTCTTCTCGGCGATGTAGAGCTGCTCGCCGATCTCCCGGTAGGTGTGGCCCCTGGCGACGTACTGGAGCACCTCGCGCTCACGCTCCGACAGCGGCTGGATCGGCCCGGACGCCTTCGCCATGCGCCGGAACTCGCCGAGCACCAGCGACGCCAGCGCCGGCGAGAACACCGGCTCGCCGTGCGCCGCCCGCCACAGGCTGTGCCGCAGCTCCTCGGGCGGCGTGGTCTTCACGAGGTAGCCGTTGGCGCCGGCGGCGACCGCGTCGAGCAGGTCGCGCTCCTGCTCGCTGACGGTCAGCATCACGATGCAGGTCTCCTCGCCGCAGGCCCGGGCCACCTTGAGGCCCCCGCCGCCCGGCATGTTGAGGTCGCAGACCACCAGGTCGGGCTTGGTGGCCCGGATCGTCTCGATGGCGCTGTCGGCGTCGCCGGCCTCGCCGACGACGTGGAAGTTCGATCCCAGGTCGGCGCGCAACCCCGACCGCCAGATCGGGTGGTCGTCGGCCACGACGACCCGGACGGCCTTCAGCTCGCTCACCGGCCCGAATCTAGGGCAGGTCCCAAACGGGGCCCGGGTCGACCGGGTCGACCGGTCACCGGGTCACCGGGTCACCGGGTCAGACGGGGACCCAGCAGCGGATCTCGGCGCCTCGCCCCGGGTTGCCGTCGACCTCCACCCGGCCGCCCACCTCGCCGATCCGGCCCCGGATCGACCGGGACAGGCCGACGCCCTCGGTCACCTCGCCCTCGTCGAAGCCGCGACCGTCGTCCTTCACCGAGCAGAACAGCCACCCGTCCGCCGGCTCGGCGAACACCGTGACCGTCGTCGGGGCGGCGTGCTTGCCGGCGTTGCTGAGCGCCTCCCCGATGGCGCCGACCAGGGCGTCGGCCACGTCGGGGGCGACCGGCGGCAGGTCGGGGGCCAGCACCACGCGGGCGGTGGCGCCGTAGCGGTCCTCGAACCGGGCGGCCGCGTCCCGCAGCCGGGCGCCCACCTCGCCGCCCCCGCTGATCGCGGTGGGGGAGCCGAAGAGGAACTCCCGCAGCTCCCGCTCCTGCTCATGGGCGAGGCGGGCCAGCTCGGGGTCGCGCGCCCGGCGCTGGACGATCGCCAGGGTCTGCAGCACCCCGTCGTGGAGGGTGCGGGCCACCTCCTCGCGGGCCTGGGCCCGGGAGATCTGCCGCTCCGCCTCCCGCAGCTTGGTGGTGACCAGCCCGGCGATGCCGCCGGCCAGGGCGTAGAGGACCACCGACGACAGCGGCGACACCAGCCGCACCCGCTCCCACGCGAAGTCGTCCTCGATGAGGTCGCCGAGCAGGTGGCCCAGGCCCACGGTGGCGCCCGCCAGCAGGCCGCCGCGGCCGGCGAAGGCGATGCCGGCGGTGATGATCCCGGCCAGCGGCCACACCGACGCCAGCATCTGGGCGTGGCGGATGCCGTTGTAGGTGAGCCCGTCGCCGACGGCCAGCGCGCACCCCACCGCCACCTCGACGGCGACGACGCCCAGCCCGAGCAGGGCCTCGGGGTTGCGCTGCAGCAGGACGGTGGTCCCGCAGGTCACGGCCAGGGCGACGGCGGCGAGCACGACCGCCACCCAGGGCCGGGCCGGCTCGGTGGTCAGCTCCTTCCGGCTGACCAGCAGGATCACCACCATCCAGGCCCAGGCCAGCCAGCGGAACACCGCCACCGCGCTCAGCAACCCCCGGACGAGGGCGTCCTCCCGTTCGCGCGCCGCGATCACCCGCCCAGTCTGGTCCCACCGCCCTGTCGGTGTGGTGCGTCCCCCCGACCGGCAGGCGTCGCGGTCCACGAACTATTTCGACCCGCAAGGGTGTTGGCGTTCAGCATGGCGTCATGTCCGATCCCGCTGCGCCCGTGACGGCCGCCCGGTCACCGGAGGCGGTCGACGAGCTCGACCCGGCCGACCCGGCCCGCACCGACGGGGTCGACGGCACCGACGGCGCCGACGGGGCGGGCCCGGTCGAGGACGACGACGGCGGGGTCTGGGCCCCCGAGCGGCGGCGGCTGACCGCGGGGCTGGTCCTCACCGTCACCCTGGTCGCCTTCGAGTCGCTGGCGATCTCCACCGTGCTGCCCAAGGTGTCCGACGAGCTGGGCGGCCTGGGCCTCTACGGCTGGGTCTTCTCGGGGTTCTTCCTGGGCAGCCTGCTCGGCATCGTGATCGCCGGGCAGCTCAGCGACCAGCGGGGCACCTGGCTGCCGTTCGCCCTGGGGCTGTCGCTGTTCTCGGCGGGCCTGGTCGTGGGCGGCGCGTCCCAGTCGATGGGGATGCTGGTCGCCGGTCGGGTGGCGCAGGGCATCGGCGCCGGGGCGATCCCGGCGGTCGCCTACGCCGCGGTCGGTCGCAGCTACCCGCCGTCGCTGCGGCCCCGGGTGTTCGCCGTGTTCTCGACGGCGTGGGTGGTCCCGGGCCTGGTGGGGCCGGTGGCGGCCACGACGATCGCCGAGGCGCTGTCGTGGCGGGCCGTGTTCTGGGCGCTGCTGCCGCTGGTGGCCCTGGCGGCGGCCATGGCCCTCCCCGCGCTGTCCCGCTCCGAGCCGGCCGCCGACGGGGAGGCGGACGAGGACGCGGCGCCGGGCCCGGATCCCTCGGAGCCCGCGGAGCCCGGCGCGGGCGACCGGCGCCGCGACGCCCTCGTCCTCGTGCTCGGCACCGCCCTGGTCCTCGCCGGGCTCGGTGCGGCGCCGGTGCTGGCGGTCCCGCTGGTGGCGGTGGGCGTGGTCCCCGCCGTGTGGGCGTTCCTGCGGCTGGTGCCGCCCGGCACCGCCCGGCTCGCCCCCGGGATGCCGGCCGCGGTCGCGGTCCGGGGGATCATCACCTTCGCCTTCTTCGGCGCCGACCTCTACGTCTCGCTGGCGGTCACCGAGGGCCGCGGGCGCTCCACCTGGCTGGCCGGCGCCGCGCTCACCGCCGCCACCCTGCTGTGGACGGCCGGGTCGTGGATCCAGCAGCGGATCGTGCACCGGGTCGGCCCCCGCCGGCTCGTCCAGCAGGGGTTCGCGCTGGTGGCGGTGGGGATCGCCGGGATGCTGCTGGTCGTGCAGCCGGTGCCGCCCGAGCTGGTGGTGCCGGCGTGGGGCATCGCGGGCCTCGGGATGGGCCTGGCCTACGCGCCCCTGTCGGTGACCGTGCTGAGCCTCGCCGAGCCGGGCCACGAGGGCACGGCCAGCGCGTCGCTGCAGCTCTGCGACGTGCTGGGCGTGTCGCTGGGCACCGGGCTGTCCGGGGTCTTCGTGGCCCTGGGCGACGGCCGGGGCTGGGCGACCACCTCGTCGCTGACGTTCGCCTTCGCCATGACGGGCCTGGTCGCGGTGGCCGGTGTCGCCGCCGCCCGCCGCCTGCCCCGGCGGCTCGCCGCCGAGGCGCCCGACGCGGGCACGGGCGACACGGTCGCCGCGGGCGCGCCCGCCGCCGCCGACGCCTGACATCTCCTGGCGCCATCTGCGGCCGCGTGCGGCCCGACGCCTGCGCCGGGCCGGGACGTCGCCGCTACGCCTGGTCGGCGAACGGCGCCACCAGGTGCCGGGCGGCGTCGCCCAGCGCGTCGACCACCGGCCCGGGCGGCAGCGACGCCAGCGCGCCGATCGCCTCGTCGACGTACGCCCGGGCGGTCGCCACCGCCGACGCGACGCCGGGACCGGCGCGCACGATGTCGAGCGCCTTGCGCCGGGCGTCGTCGTC
Source organism: Acidimicrobiales bacterium (assembly GCA_036563745.1). GTDB lineage: Bacteria > Actinomycetota > Acidimicrobiia > Acidimicrobiales > VFJN01 > DASXTK01. The sequence goes on from DATCLV010000425.1 coordinate 3,958, forward strand.
GAGCGGGCCACCGAGCAGCCCGCGGAGCTGGTCGCCGTCGGGCCCGGCCAGCGCCCGGAGCACCGGCAGGTTGTAGACGCCCTCGACCATGTCGTGGCCGGCGGGCTTGCCCAGCTCGTCGTCGGTGGCGACCACGTCGAGCACGTCGTCGACCACCTGGAACGCCATCCCGTAGGCGAGCCCGTACGCCCCGATCGCCTCGATGTCCTCCGGCGGCGACCCGCCGACCATCGCCCCGATGCGGCAGGCGGTCTCGTAGAGGGCGGCGGTCTTGCCGGCGATGGCGGTGGTGTAGGCCTCCTCGCTGCGGTCGACCTGGTAGGCGACCCGCAGCTCCTGCACCTCGCCTACGCACAGCCGACCGATGGTGGCCGCCAGCAGCTGGGCGACGTCGGTGCCCAGCGAGGCCGCCAGCTCCGAGGCCCGCGCCAGCAGGAAGTCGCCGGAGATGATCGCCCGGAGGTTCCCCCAGCGGGCGTTGACGCTGGGGACGTTGTGGCGGGTCGTGGCCTCGTCGAGCACGTCGTCGTGGTGGAGCGACCCGACGTGGACGAGCTCGCACGCCACGCCACCGGTGACGGCGTCGTCGCCCACCCGGTCGAGCGACAGCCCGGCGCCGGCCTCCTCGTCGGGCTTCGCGCCCGTCCCGACGATCGACGTGAGCGCGGCCAGCACGGGTCGCAGCCGCTTGCCGCCCGCCCGCACGAGGTGGGAGGTCATCTCGGTCAGCTCGGGGTCGGGGGTCTCGGTGGCGGCGACGATCCGCTGCTCGATGCGGTCGCGCAGCGCCGCCATGCCGTCGAGGCCGAGGAGGGGGTTGGGCGCAGGCACGACGGTCACGCTAGGCGACACCCCGGAGCCGCCGAAATCCCTGCTCAGGGCACCACCCGCCGGGCGTTCGGCGGCGGGGCCCATGGTCGCGGCGCCGGTCGCGGCGGCGGTGTGCCCGGCGGTGTGACGAAGGGAACGCGGATCTCCGGCCCACTGGCGCCCGGGACGGGCCGGCGGGCACTAGCCTGATCTGCCTCATCGTTCCCGTCCCCAAGCAGGTCAACCACAAGGTGCCGGGACGGACTGCGAGCGTCTCGACTTCGAGGGTGGACGTCACACCCACCGGGGTACACTCGCCGCACGGATCCCCCGAAGGGTGGGAGGCAGGTCTTGTTCGAACGGTTTACCGACCGGGCTCGACGGGTGGTCGTTCTGGCCCAAGAGGAAGCTCGGCTCCTCAATCACAACTACATCGGCACCGAGCACATCCTCCTGGGCTTGATCCACGAGGGTGAGGGCGTCGCCGCCAAGGCGCTCGAATCGCTCGGCATCAGCCTCGAGGCCGTCCGCAACCAGGTCGAGGAGATCATCGGCCAGGGTGGGTCGTCCCCGTCGGGTCACATCCCGTTCACACCTCGGGCCAAGAAGGTCCTCGAGCTGTCGCTCCGCGAGGCGCTGCAGCTCGGCCACAACTACATCGGCACCGAGCACATCCTCCTGGGCCTCATCCGGGAGGGCGAGGGCGTCGCCGCCCAGGTGCTCGTGAAGCTGGGCGCCGACCTGTCCCGGGTTCGCCAGCAGGTCATCCAGCTGCTGTCGGGCTACCAGGGCTCGGGTGGGCCCGGCCCCGAGAAGGCGGGCGCCGCCACCGGTTCGGGCGCGGGCGAGAGCCAGCCCACCGGCTCGCTGGTGCTCGACCAGTTCGGTCGCAACCTCACCCAGCTCGCCCGCGAGAAGAAGCTCGATCCGGTGATCGGGCGGTCCCGCGAGATGGAGCGGGTCATGCAGGTCCTGTCCCGCCGCACCAAGAACAACCCGGTGCTGGTGGGCGAGCCCGGCGTCGGCAAGACCGCCATCGTCGAGGGCCTGGCGCAGGGCATCGTCGCCAACGAGGTGCCCGAGACGCTGAAGGACAAGCAGCTCTACACGCTCGACCTGGGGGCGCTGGTCGCCGGCTCCCGCTACCGGGGCGACTTCGAGGAGCGCCTGAAGAAGGTGCTCAAGGAGATCCGCACCCGCGGCGACATCATCCTCTTCATCGACGAGATCCACACCCTGGTGGGTGCGGGTGCCGCCGAGGGCGCCATCGACGCCGCCTCGATCCTGAAGCCGATGCTGGCCCGGGGCGAGCTGCAGACGATCGGCGCCACCACGCTCGACGAGTACCGCAAGCACCTCGAGAAGGACGCGGCCCTCGAGCGCCGGTTCCAGAAGATCACGGTCGACGAGCCCACCGTGGCGCACACGATCGAGATCCTGAAGGGCCTGCGCGACCGCTACGAGGCCCACCACCGGGTCACGATCA
>DATCLV010000173.1:0-4833 GCA_036563745.1 Acidimicrobiales bacterium
GGACCTCTCCCAGAAGTCCTCGTCGTTCCGGTCTTGCTGCGGCATGCAGACCTCTTCTGGTTGCGAGCGGCCCGCCTGGGACTTCAGGCCGAATCAGGTCGGGATGGGTTGGCGTCCAACCACGACTGGAGGATGACCGTAGCAGCGACCTGATCGATCACGTGGCGACGCTTGCGCCCGCGCACCCCGGCGCCGCCGAGACGCCGCGTCGCCTCGACCGTACTGAGACGCTCGTCCCACAGCTCGACGGGGAGTCCCACCTGCACGCGCAGCTCCTCCGCCTCGGCCTCCACGGTCCGGGCCGCGGGCCCCTTCGTGCCGTCGAGCGACAGGGGCAGGCCGACCACGATGAGCTCCGCGCCGGCCTCCTCGGCCAGCCGCGCGATGGCGGCGTGGTCCCGCTCGCGGCTGCCGGAGCGGTGCACGACCTCGTACGGGGTCGCCAGCGACCCCGACGACAGCGCCACGCCGATCCGCTTCTCGCCGAGGTCGAGGCCCAGTGCCCTCACGGCGCCCCCACCCGCGTCCGGTGCGCGGGGCGCGCCGAGAACGCCCGGTGCGCGACCGGCGGGGCCGCCGGCGCCTCAGCCAAGCGCGGCGCGGACCTGGTCGAGCGCCTCGTCGAGGCGGGACGGGTCGCGCCCGCCCGCCACGGCCAGCTCGGGGTTCTTGCCGCCGCCGCCCCCGATCGTCCGGGCGGCGTCCTTGATCAGCTCGCCGGCGTTGAGGCCGCTGTCCTTGGTGACCGCCGCCACCAGCGCCGCGCCGCCGCCCTCGGGGGCGCCGCCGATGACGACCGCCTTCACGCCCGGCTGGTCGCGCACGGCGACCGCCAGGTCGCGCAGCTCGTCGCGGGCCGTGCCGTCCTGCCGGGTGACCAGCACCCCGTCGACCGCCTGGGCGGCCAGCTGCACGGCCTGCCCGCCGGCGGCCTGCTTCTTCACGCGGGTGAGCTCGTCGCGCAGCGCCTTCAGCTCGGACCGCAGCTTCTCGGCCGCGGCCGGCAGCTCCGACGGCGTGGTGCCGAGGGCCTCGGCGGCCCGCGACATCAGCGCCTCCTCGTCGCGCAGGCGCTCGATCGGCCCGAAGCCGGTGACCGCCTCGATGCGGCGCAGGTTGGCGCCGATCGACGCCTCCGACACGATCTTCACCGGCCCGATGTCGCCCAGGCGGTGCACGTGGGTGCCGCCGCAGAGCTCGACGGAGTGGCGGCCGGCCTCGAGCACGCGGACGATCTCGCCGTACTTGTCGCCGAAGAACATGATCGCCCCGCGCTCGCGGGCCTCCTCCATCGTCGTCTCGTAGTGACGGACGGAGGCGTTGTCGAGGATCTCGCGGTTGGCCAGGTCCTCGATCTCGCGGAGCTGGTCGGGCGACACCGGCTCGAAGTGGCTGAAGTCGAACCGCAGCCGGTCGGGCGCCACCAGCGAGCCCTGCTGCTTCACGTGCTCGCCCAGCACCTTCCGCAGGGCCCAGTGGAGGATGTGGGTGCCGGTGTGGTTGCGCCGGATGGCGTCGCGCCGCTCGCCGTCGATGCGCGCCGTCGCCTCCTGGCCCACCTCGACCGTGCCCTCCACCGGGGTGAAGGTGTGGCGGATGAGGCCGGGCAGCGCGTAGGTGGTGTCGGTGACCTGGACGGTGCCGGTGGGCGTGGTGATCGTCCCCGTGTCACCGACCTGGCCGCCGGACTCGGCGTAGAACGGCGTGCGGTCGAGGAACAGGCCGTCGCCGACGATGCCGATCACGGTGGCCGACGACTCGTACTCCCGGCGGCCCGTGAACTCGGTGGGGCCGTGCTCGGCCAGCAGGCGCTGGTAGGTCTCCTGCGACTCCCCGGAGGCCACGCCGCCCTTCTTGCTGGCGGCCCGGGCCCGCCGGCGCTGCTCATCCATCGCCGCCTGGAAGCCCTCGACGTCGACGCCGAAGCCCCGCAGCTCGGCCATCTCCTGGGTGACCTCGAACGGGAAGCCGTAGGTGTCGTGCAGCTGGAACGCCACCGAGCCGGGGAGCGTGCCGCCCTCGGGCAGGTCCTCCAGCTGGTTGTCGAGGATCTGCGAGCCGCGCTTGAGCGTCTGGCGGAAGGTCTCCTCCTCCCGCGAGATGATCTGGTTGACGAAGTCGTGCTGCTCGCCGAGCACCGGGTAGTCGTCGCCCATCAGCTCGACCGTGCGGTCGACCATCGGGACCAGCACCGGCTTCTCGACGCCCAGCAGGTAGGCGAAGCGGATCGCCCGCCGCACGATGCGCCGCAGCACGTAGCCCCGGTCCTCGTTGGACGGGATCACGCCGTCGGCGACGAGGAACGTCATCGTGCGGGCGTGGTCGGCCATGAGCCGCAGGGCGATGTCGCCCAGCTCGGAGCTGCCCAGCTTGGTGCCGGTGACCGACTGCGCGGTGTCGATCAGCCCGGTGAGGGTGTCGGACGCGTACAGGCTCGGGCTCCCCTGGAGCGCACCCATGATCCGCTCCAGGCCGGCGCCGGTGTCGATGTTCTTGCCGGGCAGCGGCGAGAGCGAGCCGTCCTCCTCGCGGAAGTACTGCTGGAACACCAGGTTCCACAGCTCGACGTAGCGGTTCTCCGACGCCGGGTTCTCCGGGCCGCCGCCGGGGCCCAGCTCGGGGCCGAAGTCCCAGAAGATCTCCGAGGACGGGCCGCACGGGCCGATCTCGCCCATCTCCCAGAAGTTGTCCTTGTCGAGCCGCTGGATGCGCTCGCGGGGGAAGCCCACCGCGTCGGCCCAGATGTCGGCGGCCTCGTCGTCGGTCACGTGGACGGTGACCCACATGCGGTCGCCGTCGAGCTCCAGCACCTCGGTCAGGAACTCCCAGGCCCACGGGATGCACTCGGCCTTGAAGTAGTCGGCGACCGCGAAGTTGCCCAGCATCTCGAAGAACGACAGGTGGCGGTGCGACCGGCCGATGGCATCGAGGTCGTTGTGCTTGCCCCCGGCCCGCACGCAGCGCTGCACCGACGACATCCTCGGCGGGTCGTACGGCACCGGCTCCTCGCCGATGAAGTAGGGGACGAACGGCATCATCCCCGAGTTGGTGAACATGGGCGCGCTGGGGTGCGTGGGGATGAGACTGGCCGAAGGGACGATGGCGTGCTGCCGGGCAGCGAAGAAGTCGTTCCAGGCCCGTCGCAGTTCTGAGGAAGACCGCGGTGCCATAACCTGGCCAGCCTAGAGCCTGGGCCGACCTGCACCCCTGCACATTCGGGCGCGGGCGCCCGACGGCCCCGATCCGGGCGACGTCCGGCGTCCGGCGGCGTCCGCGGCGTCAGGGCGCCGCCGGGGTGTGGCCGGTCCGGTCTACGGGCGGCCGGCGGGGAACTGCCGGCGCAGCTCCGCCTCCCGCTGCCGCATCGCCGCCCGGCCCTCGGTGATCGCCCCGGCCACGGTCCCGCCGGCCTTCTTCACGCCCTGGGCCAGGTCCTTCTGCACCCGCTGGGGCAGCACCCGCTCCACGGCCCGCAGCACGCGGGCCCGGATCCACATGGCACCACCGAAGCCCATGCTGACCCCGGTGCCGATCCAGAAGATCCGCCGGAACAGCCAGCGCACGGTCGGCCTACTCCGCGTCCTTCTTGCGCAGGCGGCGGGCGGCCTTGGCGGTGCCGCTGGCGAACGCCACGCCCTTGATCACCGGGTTGGCCATGGCCAGGTAGGCGAGGCGCGACGCGGAGTCGACCGTGCCGGTCACGCTCTCGGCCGTCGACACCAGCCGGTCGAAGCGCTGCAGCTCGTAGTTGGCCGACCGCACCGTCTCCCGCAGGTCGCCCAGCACCGGCGCCGTCTCGGTCCGCATCAGCTCGGCCACCTCGCGCAGGGCCCGCAGCGTCCGGGTGAGGGCGACGAGCGCCACGGTGAGCAGCACCACGGCGGCCACGCTGCTGGCGGCCACGATCACGGCGGCCATGTCCGAAGCGCTCACGTCTCGTCCTTCTGGTGTGTGTCGTCGGCGTCGTGGTCGTCGGCGGGGGCGTGGTCGGCCATCCGGTGGCGGATCTCCTGCTCGAACCCGTGGGGCGAGGGCTCGTAGAACACGGCGTCCCGCAGGTCGTCGGGAAGGTACTGCTGCGGCACCCACCCCCTCGGATCGTCGTGAGGATACTCGTAGCCCCGGCCGTGGCCGAGCTTCCGCGCCGCCCCGTAGTGGGCGTCCCGCAGGTGGGCCGGCACCTCCCCGAACCCGCCCTTCCGGACCGCCTCCCGGGCGTTCCAGATGCCGCGCGCGGCGCGGTTCGACTTGGGCGCGGTGGCCAGGTGGACCACCGCCTGGGCCAGGTTCAGCTGCGCCTCGGGCAGGCCCACGTACTCGACGGCGTGGGCGGCGGCGGTGGCGACGACCAGGCCCATCGGGTCGGCCAGGCCCACGTCCTCGCTGGCCAGGATCACCAGCCGCCGGGCGACGAAGCGCGGGTCCTCCCCCGCCTCCAGCATCCGGGCCAGCCAGTAGAGGCCGGCCTGCGGGTCGGAGCCCCGGATCGACTTGATGAACGCCGAGATCACGTCGTAGTGGTCGTCCCGGCCGTAGCGCTGCAGGCTGGCGCCCAGCGCCGCCTCCACGTCGTCGACCGTCACCCGCACCGAGCCGTCGGCGTCCGGGTGGTCGGCGGCCAGCGACACCGCCACCTCCAGGCTGGTGAGCACCTGGCGGCCGTCGCCGCCCGACCGGTCGACCAGGTGGCCGATCGCCTCCGGCTCGGCGGTCGCCCCCTCGGCCTCCAGGCCCCGCTCGACCAGCCGGGTCAGTGCCCCGGGCGAGAGGCGCTCCAGCCGGAACAGGGTGGAGCGCGACAGCAGCGGCGCGTTCACCTCGAAGTAGGGGTTC
>DATCLV010000196.1:0-4323 GCA_036563745.1 Acidimicrobiales bacterium
CGGGCGAACGGGCAGCGGTAGTCCCACGTGACGGCGAAGTCGGTCATCGCCCAGGGCCAACGGGCGGGATGCGCCCGCTATTTCCTCGGCCACGCACGGCGCGCCAGCAGGGCCAGGCCGGCACCCAGCGCGGCACCGGCGACGACGTCGGAGGCGTGGTGCACCTTCACGTAGACCCGGCTGGTGGCGACGACCGCGGCCAGCGCCCCGTAGAGGGGCCACAGCGGGTCGTCCTGGGCGAGCACCCCGAAGGCGGTGGCGGCCGACGACGCGTGACCCGACGGGAAGCTCGACGTGCGCGGCCTGCGCAGCTTCCGGGGCCGCTCCTCCTCCCACACGGGCCGGTGGCGGCCCACGAACGACTTCACCACGCCGTTCACGAGCAGCGACTCGAGGCCGATGATCGTGGCGACCCGCAGGGCGTCCTCGGCCTTCCGGTCGGGCGCCATGGCGCGGGCGGTGCTGACGAGGTGCCAGATGAGGCTGAAGTCGCCGAGCTCGGACGCGGCGTACATGACCCGGTCGAGCACGGGGTGGCCGCGCCACCGCTGCACCCACGTGTCGACGGCGGCGTCGAAGTCGACGATCGCCTGCTTGGCCTGCTCGAGCGACCGGGGGGTGGCCATCACCCGGCCGCCGTCACGAGCTCGGCCGGGGACTGGGCCTCGGCCTCGGCCGCCGCCCGGGCCGCGGCCCGCTCCTCCCGGGCCCGACGGGCGATCTCGGCCGCCTCCTGCGGGTCGCCCCCGAAGGTGGGGCAGTAGGCCTGGAAGGCGCAGAAGTCGCAGAGCTTCGACGGCCGTGGCCGGAAGTCTTCCCGCTCGCAGGCCCGCTCGACCGCCTGCCACACCGCGGTCAACGAGCGGCGGGTGCCGCGGGTGGTCTGGTCGGTGGGGTTGGTGAGGATCGCGACCGGCTGGCGCAGGTACAGCAGCTGCACCCGCTTGGGGCGCTTGCCGAGCAGCTCCTCGCACAGCAGCGAGTAGATGTGGACGCCCGAGAGGCGCTTGCGCTCGTGGATCTCGGAGGGGACCGAGCCGGTCTTGTAGTCGGTGACGACCAGCTCGCCGTCCTCGTCGAGCTCGAGCCGGTCGATGATCCCGCGCAGGCGCACGCCTTCGATCTCGACGTCGAGCAGGAGCTCCAGGCCGATGGCCTCGATGCGCCGCGGGTCCTCCAGCTGGAAGTAGCGGCGGACGAGGTCGGCCGCGTCGTCGTGGAACGCCTTGGCGGCCTCCTCGTCGAGCTGGAGGTCGGCGTACTCGGGGTCGGACTCCATCTCGACCGCGGCCTCGCGCAGCAGCCCGAGGGCGGCGTCGGGGGTGCGCTCGGCGGCCGGCAGGAGGTGCAGGCGCTCCAGCGCGGTGTGGACCAGCGTGCCCTTGGTCGACCAGGGCGCGGGCGGCTCCGGGAGCCGGTCGATGGCCGAGAACCGGAACGCGAGCGCACAGTCGGTGAAGCTCGACACCTTCGACGGGCTGAGGCTCATCGGCAGCGGGAACGCCATGCGGCGAGCGTACGCGTTAGGTGTGACAGTCAAGCGGAGCTTGGCTGCTTGGGGTGGTGGCGGGGTGGTTGGTACGGGGTGACAGGGAAGGGGAGCCCCTGTTTCCGGGCGCGAGCGGTCGCCGCGGCGACCGCTCGGCGATCTCAGGTCGGCGTGGCGTCAGGCCCGTCGGGCTGCGACTGCTCCGACGACGCCGACGACGCCGACGATTCCGCTGGTGCAGGTGGGGGAGGGGGCGGCGCCGGCCGCTCGAAGTGCGTGCGCGGCTCGGGCGTGTCGACGTAGGCGTCGAGCGCCTCGATCGCGTCCTCGAGGGTCTGCCAGAGGGTGACCGCCGGCTTGCCCTCGACGTTGACCGAGATGGCGGAGCCGTCGGCGAAGCGGAGGCCCCAGGCGACGGGGCGCCAGCCCAGCGCGGTGCCGTCGTCGTCCCAGGAGTCCTGGTAGAACGCCAGCAGGCGCGGCACGTGGTAGCTCGAAGAAGTACCGGAGTCGTGACCCATCCGTGAAGCCCCTTCTCTGCACTCGCAGGAACCGCTGGTTTGCCGCCGGGTCGCCAGGTGCCACGACGGTGCGTGACAGGCCTCGCGCGCTCTGAGGCTCCCACAGGATGGTTGTCCGGACAAGAGGACTGCGGCGCGAAAGCGGGCGGAAAAGCCCGGAAACCAAGGAGACTCCTCGGCCGTGCGCCGTCGGCGCGGGTAGCGTGCCAGGCGGTGACGGACGAGCAACCGCCGCTTTCCCTACCCGCGCCGCCGAGGCCGATCGACGGGCGCAGCGCTCGCGCGCTGCGCACCCGCGAGGCCATCGTCGACGCCTGCATCGGGTTGGTGGAGGAGGGCGAACTGCGCCCCACCGCCCCCCGGGTGGCCGAGCGCGCCGGCGTGTCGGTGCGGTCGGTCTTCCAGCACTTCGCCGACCTGCCGTCGCTGCACATCGCGGTGACCGAGCGGATCGTCTCCCGGCTGGCGGCGCTGCTGCACCCCATCGACCCGGCGCTGCCGCTCGAGCGCCGCATCGCCGCGTTCGTGCGTCTGCGGGGCGCCCTGCTGGAGGCGGTCACGCCGTTCCGGCGGGCAGCCAACGTGCACGGGCCCTTCGCCCCGGAGATCGCCGACGTGCTGCGGGCGGCCAACGACTACCTGCGCGACGAGGTGGCGCGGGCGTTCCGCCCGGAGATCGCCCGGGCCCCGGCCGATCAGCAGCGCGAGGTGCTCGACAGCCTGTCGACCGCCCTGTCGTGGGCGGCCTGGGACACGCTGCGCACCGACACCGGCTGCACGGTCGAGGAGGCGTCGGCGGTCGCCCGGCGGCTGGTGCGGGCGATCATCGCCGACGCCGTGGGCACGTCGCCCATCGGGGCGGTGGAGTCCGGCGAGGCCGTGTAGGCCACCTGGCCCCGCCGGACGACCGGTGCGGCTCGCGAGCAGCGCTGCGCGAGCCCTGCGCGAGCGCCGCGCTACGACAGCGACTTGAGGGCCAGCATCATCTCCTCGTTGAGGCTGGCCGGCACCACGTAGTCGTCCTCGCTGCGGATCTCCTCGAAGCGGTCGCGCACCTTCTCGGCGGTCAGCTCCTGCTCGACGATGCCCTGGGTCACGCCGATGAAGATGCGGGCCACGCGACCGCCGCCCACCGAGTACACCTCGCCGGTGACCTCGCAGTCCTCGTGGACCAGGTAGGTGACGACGGGGGTGACCGACTCGGGGAGGAGCTTGTCGGCCAGCGGGCCCAGCAGGTCCTCGGTCATGCGGGTCTTGGCGACCGGGGCGATGGCGTTGGCCTTGATGTTGTACTTGGCGCCCTCGATGGCCAGGACCCGGGTGAACCCGACGAGGCCCATCTTGGCGGCGCCGTAGTTGGTCTGGCCGAAGTTGCCGAAGATGCCGGCGCCCGAGGCGGTGTTCACGATGCGGCCGTAGCCCTGCTCCCGCATGTGCTCCCAGGCCGGCTGGGTCACGTAGAAGGCGCCCTTCAGGTGCACGTCGAGGACCGGCTCGAGCTGCTCGGCGGTCATGTTCTTGAACGACGTGTCGCGCAGGATGCCGGCGTTGTTGATGACGATGTCGACCTTGCCGAAGGCGTCGAGCGCCGTCTGCACGATGGCCTTGCCGCCCTCGGGGGTGGCCACCGAGTCGTAGTTGGCGACGGCCTCGCCGCCGGCCGCCTTGATCTCGTCGACGACGGTCTGGGCGGCGGTCGTGCCGCTCCCGGTGCCGTCGGTGGCGCCGCCGAGGTCGTTGACCACGATCAGGGCCCCACGGCGGGCCAGGTCGAGTGCGTGCGATCGGCCCAGGCCGCCACCGGCACCGGTGATGATCGCAACCTTGCCGTCGAATCCCAGATCTGCCATGGCGGCAGCGTAGAGGCACCCTTCGCGGCCGGCCGAATCCGCGGCTTGACCCCGCCCGAACGGAGCGCAGTAGGGTCGCTACGTCTGGTAGTCGGGGGAGGGCGAACCAGGTTGACCGACGGCATCGAGATCGATCCGGCCGTCGCCGACGGCTGGCGGCCCGGCGGCGTGCGGAACTCGCTGTGCCTCGCCGTCGACGACCCGGTGGCGGCCTGGCCGGCCCTGTGCGAGGTGCTCGACGAGCTGGTGGCGCCGCCCGCGGTGCGGGAGTGGTCGGCGGTGCTGGTGGCCCCGGCGGGCCTGCTGTTCTGCGGCCACGGCGACGACCCGCGCCCGGCGCTCGCCGAGCTGGGCCCCCGCCTGGCCGAGCGGGGTGTGACCGCCGGACGGCTGACGCTCGACGCCGGCGACGACGGCTCGCAGCCCGACGCAGTGCTCGACGAGGTCGCCACCACGTCGTGGG
>DATCLV010000207.1:0-3597 GCA_036563745.1 Acidimicrobiales bacterium
GGTTGGTGAGCACCTGGTGCATGCGGCGCGGGTCGAGGTCGACCCGGGTGCCGTCGGCACCGTCGGCGGCGTCGGTCGATCCGTTCGGGCCCGCCGACCCGGTCGAGGTGATCGTCGGGTGCGGGGCGGGGCGCTCGGCCACCACGGCCCGGACCAGCTCCTCCACGTCCACCGGGCGGGTGTCGAGCCGGGCCGACCCGGCCTCGAACCGGGAGATCTCCAGCAGGTCGACCACCAGCTGGTTGAACGACCGGACCTGGGCGTCCAGGGCGTCGACCGCGCGGCTCACCTCCGGCGGCAGGTCCGGTCGCCGCCGCTCGACCACCTCGACCGCCGCCGCCAGGACCGTGAGCGGGCCGCGCAGCTCGTGGGTCACGTCCGAGGCGAACTGCGATTCGCGGAGGATCCGCGCCCGCAGCTCGTCGAGCATCTCGTTGAACGCATCGGCCAGCGCGCCGAGGTCACGGTCGGGATCGGGGTCGAGCCGGGTGTCGAGCTCCCCGTCGACGATGCGCCGGGCCACGTCGGCCACCCGCCGCAGCGGCCGCAGCACCGCCCCGCTGACGGCGGCGCCGACCGCCGCGCCCACGGCCACCGCCACCGCCCCGCCGACCGCCAGCGACCTCGCCAGCACCTGCAGGGTCCGGTCGACGTCCTGGAGGGACGTGATCTCGTAGTAGGCGGCGTCGACCGCCTCGATGGGGATGCCCACCACCAGCGCCGGCCCGTCGTCGGTGGCGACGATCTGGTGCGCCACCGACCCGTCGCCGACGCTCGCCACGACCGCGTCCGGCAGGTCGTCGGCCGCCACGTCGACCGTGCTGGTGAACGTGTCGGCGCTGGTGACCAGCACGGCCCAGCGCCCCTCCCTGGAGCGCAGCGTCGGGAGCAGCTCCGCCATGTCGGGCGTCCCGGTCCGCAGCGCGCCCCGCACGACCCGGGCGTTGACGTACGCCGACCGGAGCAGCGACGACTCCCGGTCCTCGACCAGCGCCCGGCGCACGAGGGAGTACGCCAGCACGGCGAGGGTGGTCGACAGCAGCAGCGAGGTCAGCGCCACCGCCAGCGTGGCCCGGCTGCGGAGGCTCCGGCGGGACCAGTGGGGGACCGCCACCCGGGTCGCCGGGCGGCGGGTCGCCAACACCTCCGCCGCGTCCCCCGCGTGCCCGGCCCCGACCATCGCGGGGTGACGGTAACGACGGTGTTGCAGTTCCGCAACGGCCAGTTGTGGAGCTCGACCGCGCCCGGTGCCCGGTGCGCGCGGGCTCGGACGCGCTCTGGCGCGCCCCCGGCGGGTCACTCGTCGGTCGTCACCTCGTCACGGGCGCGCCGGAGGATCTGGTCGAGGCGGATGGCGTCGTTCAGCGTCACGATGCCGACGAAGCCCTGCTCCCCGTCGGTCACCGGGAGGAGGTTGAGGTCGTTGGCCTGCATGGCGGCGACGGCGTCCTGGAGGGTCCAGTCGGGCGCCGCGGTCGGCACGTCCGGACGGGCCACGTCGCCGACCCGCAGCGCCGACCACCGGTCCCGGGGCAGCTCGCTGAGGTCCTGCAGGCGGATCAGCCCCAGGTAGGTGGGGCCGTCGACGATGCAGGCGGAGGTCTGGCGGCTCAGCAGCATGTGCTGCCAGACCAGCTCGTCGACCGTGGCGTCGGGTGGGACCGTGAGGACGTCGGCCCGGATGGCGGTCGTGAGCGGCATCCGGAAGCGGCGCTCCAGGTGCCCGACCCGGCCCGACTCCTGGTAGCCCGACACCGACGCGTGGCCCATCACGAGCTGGGACGTCGCCGCGGCGAGGAGGCCGGGGATCACGAAGCCGGGGCGCCCGGTCGACTCGGCGACGAACATGACCGCCGCCAGCGGTGTCCGGTAACCGGCGCCCAGGAACGCCGCGACCCCGACGACCGGGAACAGCACCGCGATCCGCTCGTCGAGGACGTCGCCGACCAGGTGCCCGGTCAGCGCGCCCAGCAGCACGAGCGGGATGAACAGGCCACCGGCCCCGCCCCCGGCCAGCGTGACGACGGTGGCCGCCACCCGCAGCCCCAGCACGAGGACCACGAGGCCGAGCGACGGCGACGTCCGCAGCCAGTCGATCACGTGGTAGCCGGGGCCCAGCGTGAGCTGCTCACCGGTGGCGGCGTCGACGACCAGCAGCAGGGCGGCCAGGACGCCGCCGGCGAGCAGGATCCGCCACGGCGCGGCGAGCGTGCCGTGGACCCGCTTCGCAGCGCCGGTCAGGACGGCGAAGAGCCGGGCCAGGCCGCCGCACAGCACGCCGAGGAGGAGGGCGCCGCCCAGCTCCCGGAGCGCGAACGGCGGGGTCCCGTCCGCGGGGAACAGGGGCGTGGTGTCGTGGATGGCGACGAACACCAGGTAGCTGCTGGCCGACGACACCAGGGCGGGGAGCAGCATCCGGCGGGCGGTGTCGTCCTGGTAGGGGACCTCAAGGGCGAAGACCGTGCCGGTGGCGGGCGCCTTGAAGATCGCCGCCACGCCCGCCGCCGCCCCGGCGACCAGCAGCGTCTTGGCGGCGCCCGGGCTGAACAGGCGCTGGAACCGGCGCTGGAGGGCACTGCCCGTGGCGGCGCCGAGGTACATCGACGGGCCCTCGAGGCCGAGCGCGCCGCCGAGGCCGAGGGTCGTGGCCGAGGCGAGGAGGCGGGCCGGCACCTTCGTGAGGTCGAGCCGCCGGTCCTGCTGGTGGAAGTTCTCGATGTAGGCGTCGGAGGTCGTGGGCGACGCGCCCCGGCCCAGGTAGCGGAGGGCGAGGGCGGCCAGCGCGAGCCCGATCCCCGGGGCGAGGCCCTGCAGGGCGAGCGGCCAGTCGAGCACGGCCTCGAGGAGCTTCTCGGCCGTGACCCACTCGAACGCGGCGACCCCGAGGCCCACCACGGCACCGGTGAGCGCGGAGAGGACCAGCACCTCCCGCGACCGTCGTCCGAGATCGATGAGCTGCCCGTTCAGCGCCACGCCCGAGGCCGGCCGTCAGCCGTGGCCGCGGCGGTGCCGGACCGACCGCCGTGCGCCGATCGTGTGTGCGCCTCGACCGCCTCGACCGCCTCGTCGTGCGCCGGGTGTGCGCCGCCGACCCCGTCCCAGGCCAGCCGCGCATCCCACACACCCACGTCCCCGGAGTGTACGCCGACCCCGCCCGCCCCTCCGAAGTGGGAGGCCGTGGACCTGCCAGCCGGCGGTCGCCGGTCGCCGGTCGTCGCCGTCGCCGTCGCCGTCGCCGAGCGTCGCCGTCGCCGAGCGTTGCCGTCGCGGAGCGTTGCGCCGCGTCGGCGCAGGGGTGGGTCGTTGTTCCTCGGACGTCGCTCGACGTCCAGCCCGACGGCCGGGTCGAGGTGGTGCGCCTCCGGCTCGACCGCACCGCGGGCAACGGCCCTCCTCACCGACGACCGCCGGCGGTGCGACGTCGCGGGCGGGCAGCTCCTCGGCCTGAGGTGACGGCCGTGGGTCAGTCGGTGGGCGTCGTGCCGGTGCGGCGCCGGATCGTGAGGCGTCCGTCGCCCTTGCCGTCGTCGTCGCCACCGCCACCATCGGTCTCGACCTGGAGACGGAGGAGGCAGCCGGCCTGGCGGGGGTCGTGGG
>DATCLV010000218.1:0-9213 GCA_036563745.1 Acidimicrobiales bacterium
CACGAGGACCTGTGCTTCCTGCCCGACCCGCCCGGCCCCGAAGGGCCGCGGGTGGTCGACGTCACCGAGATCGGCGAGCCCTGCGAGCCGCCGACCGAGCGGTTCACCCCGGTCCCGATGATCCACGTGTGGATCACCCCCCACCCGTGCGGCCCGTTCGCCGCGCTGGAGGGCACCGGCGCCGGCCAGATCAGGGAGGGCGAGGAGCGCCTCTGCGACCACGTGCACGGTTCGCAGACCTGACGCAGGGGTAACGCGCGGGCCGCATGCGGCTCGTCCAGTTCACGGTCGTGCTGTGCTGCACGCTCGTGTCCATCGTCGCCCTGGGCTCGGTGGGCGGCCTCGGCACCGTCGAGGTCGCCACGATGTCCCTGATCATGACCGGCGCCCTCGCCGTGTCGCACGTGCGCCGCTAGGCCGGTCGGCCCCGGGCGACGGCGGGTCGGGACCGCCCGCAGGGCGCCTCAGGGGCAGAGGTCGTCGAACTCCCCGGCCCGCACGCCGGCGACGAACGCCCGCCACTCCTTCGGGGTGAGCCGGATGCGGGGCCCGTCGGGGTGCTTCGAGTCGCGCAGCACCACCGCCTTCCCGTCGGTGGCCCGGGCCACCTCCAGGCAGGCCGTCTGCCCGCTCTCCGTGCTCTTCCGCCATCCGCCGTCAACCACGGCTCGTTCCCTTCTCGTCGCGGGCCTTCCGACCGATCGTGCCACAGGTCGGCGGGCGCGCCGGTGGGTATGCACCCGGGCCGGGGCGGGCATGCACAGGGCACCATGAGCAGCCACACGACATCCCCGCTGGGTGACGGGGCCGTCGGTCCTGTCGACTGGTCGCTCTCCCGCCTGGTGCGACCGGGCGGCGGCGCCGCCACGCTCGGCACTTTGGAGGTGCGGCAGCGCCTCGCGCACTACGACGTCACCGGGGCCGACCTCCTCGACGCCCGCACCGGGCGCCTCCGCAGCCCCGGCCGCTACCCGTGGTCCGACCTGCGGGCGTACTACTCCCCCGCCGAGCTGCTCTTCCTCGGCTGCGAGTCCGTGGCCACGACGATCCGGAACTTCGAGCCGGTGCTGGTGCCCGGGCTCCTGCAGACCCGGGCCTACGCCCGCGCCATCATGGCCGACGTCTACGGGGAGCACTGGGACGTGTTCGACCGGCGCTGGGAGGCCCGGTCCCGCCGCCAGCGCCTCCACCAGCGGCCCCAGCCGCCGGCGATGGCGTTCGTGGTCGACGAGGCCGTGGTGCGGCGGGTGGTCGGCAGCCCGGCGATCATGCGGGGCCAGCTCGAGCAGCTCGTCACCTGGGGCGCGCTCCCCCACGTCGACCTGCGGGTCCTGCCCTTCAGCGCCGGGGCCCACCACGGGATGCCGGGGCCGTTCATCGTCCTCGGCTTCGCCCGCGACGACGACCCCGACCTGCTGTTCCGGGAGGGCGTCGACCGCTCCTCGACCAGCACCGAGGACCCGGTCGTCACCCGCTCCTACGCCACCCGGTTCGGGATGCTCCAGGCCCAGGCGCTCGACCCCGACGCCACCACGGGCTTCCTCCGCGACGCGCTCGCGTCCCTGTCCTAGCGCCGGCCGTCGCCCGCCGAGCCGGCGGGGCCGGTCGGCCCGGTCGGGCTGGTCAGGGCCTGGGAGCGGGTGCGGGCGAGGTTGCGGCGGGACTCGCGGACCACCATCGTCACGCCGCCGGCCAGGGCCACGACGATCAGGCCCAGCACCAGGAACTGGAGGGCGCCACCACGGTCGCCGGCGTCCTCGGGCGGGCGACCCGAGTTCGGCTCGGGGATGATGCCCTGCTCGGCGTCGGGGGCCAGCGAGGTGGTGGTCGTCGGGATCACGTCGTCCACCGGCTCCTCCTGGCGCGGCGCCGCCGCGACCGGGGACGAAGCGAACCCGGTCACGGCGACGAGCAGCAGCCCGGCGAGGAGCCGGGCGAACGTCCTGCGGTCAGCTCGGCGGCTGGTAGTCACCGGGGAGGATGATGGTCTTGGTCTCGAGGAACGCCGACAGGCCCTCGGGGCCGAACTCGCGCCCGACGCCCGAGGCCTTGAACCCACCGAAGGGCTGGTGGATGTCGATGGTCGCCATCGAGTTCACGCCGTAGGTCCCGGTGCGCACCTGGCGGGCCACCTCGATGCCGCGCTCCACGTCGGAGGTCCACACCGAGCCCGACAGGCCGTAGTCGCTGTCGTTGGCGATGGCCACGGCGTCGGCCTCGTCGGTGTAGGGGATCACGGCCAGCACCGGGCCGAAGATCTCCTCCTGGGCGATCGTCATCGAGTTGTCGACGTCGACGAACAGGGTCGGCTCCACGAACCAGCCCTTGTCGAAGTCCTTCGGGCGACCGCCACCGACCGCCAGCTTGGCGCCCTCGGCGTTGCCCTTCTCGATGTAGCCCAGCACCCGCTCGCGCTGGCGCTCGGCGACCAGCGGGCCCACGGCGACCGACGGGTCGGCCGGGTCGCCCACGGTCGTGCTCTTCACCGCGTCGGCCAGGGCGTCGACCACCTCGTCGTAGCGGCTGCGGGGGGCGAGGATGCGGGTCTGCGCCACGCAGGCCTGGCCGTTGTTCATCAGCGCCGACGGCATCAGCGTGGGCAGGCTGGTGGCGAGGTCGGCGTCCTCGAGGATGATCGCCGCCGACTTGCCGCCCAGCTCCAGCGTGCACCGCTTGAGCTGCTCGCCGCAGATGGCGCCAACCTTGCGGCCCGCGGCGGTCGAGCCGGTGAAGGTCACCTTGTCGACGCCGGGGTGACGGACCAGGTACTCGCCCACCTCGCGGCCGGCGGGCAGGATCGACACCATGCCCTTGGGCAGCTCGATCTCGTCGAGGATCTCGGCCAGCAGGTAGGCGTCGAGCGGGGTCTCCGGCGACGGCTTGAGCACGATCGGCGAGCCGGCGGCGAGCGCCGGGCCCAGCTTGCAGGCGATCTCGAACAGCGGCACGTTCCACGGCACGATGCCGGCCGACACACCCACGGTCTCCTTGCGGACCAGCACCGGGCCCAGGGCGCCCTGGCGGGGCTCCTCGAACGGGAAGGTGCGGGTCACGTTGGCGAAGCCGTCGAGGATCATCGTCGCCGAGAACACCTGACCCATCAGCGAGAAGCTCGACGGCGAGCCCATCTCGGTGGTGATGGTCTGGGCGAAGTCCATCGCCCGGGCGCCGATGGCCTGGCTGAGACGGGTCAGCGTGTCGGCCCGCTCCTCGGGGCTGAGCCTCGGGTAGGGCCCGGCGAGCGCCGCCTTGGCGGCCTCGACGGCCTTGTCGACGTCGGCCTCGGCCGCCTCGGGGACGGTGGCGATGACCTCCTCGGTGACCGGGCTGATCACCTCGATCGTGTTGCTCGACGACGGGGCGACCCACTCGCCGCCGATGTAGAGCTTGTCCTTGGACTCGACCATGGCTCCCCGCTTCCCCTCGTTCCGGACGGCCGGGCTTCGACCTGACGGTGTGTCAGGTAGTTTGCCACCAGAAGCCACGCTGCCACGCAGGACCGGGGGGAGTCGAATGGGCGTCGACGAGCTGACCGCGCCGCTGTTCCGGGACGGCTTCCTCGCCGACGACCCCCACCCCCACCTGGCCCGGCTCCGGGCCGCGGCGCCGGTCGCGCACGACGAGGACCACGGCGTCTGGGTCCTGTCCCGCCACGCCGAGGTGGCCCGGGCGGCCCGGGACCCGGCGACGTTCTGCTCGCGCCGCGGGATCCTGCTGTCGGAGATCGGCGTCGAGTACGCGACGCCGCCGACGATGATGCACACCGACCCACCCGACCACACCCGCTACCGGAAGCTGGTCCAGCCCGCCTTCGCGGCGTCGGCGCTGCGGGCGTGGGAGCCCGCGATCCGGCGCCGGGCCGAGGCGGCGGTGGCGGACCTGCTCGCCGCCGTCGACCGGGCGGGCGGCGAGCCGGTCGACGTGGTCGCCCGGCTGGCCGTGCCGTTCCCGCTCCAGGTGATCGCCGACCTGCTCGGCATCCCCGACGACGACTGGCCCCGCTTCTTCGAGTGGTCGGAGGCCGCGATCCCCGGCGCCACTGACTGGCCCGAGGAGAAGGTCGCCGAGCTGATGGGCGAGATGGTCACCTACCTGCTGGCGGTGGCCGCCGACCGGCGGGCGTCGCCACGGGACGACGTCGTGTCGCGCCTCGCCACCGCCGCGCCCGACGGCGACGTGCTCGACGACAGCGAGCTGGCCATGTTCCTGGTCCAGCTCCTGGTGGCCGGCAACGAGACCACCCGCAACGCCCTGTCGGGCGGCCTGGTGGCGCTGGCCGACCACCCCGACCAGTGGGCGGCGCTGCGGGCCGCGGTCACCGCCGGCGACCAGGCGTTCGTGGCCACCGCGGTCGAGGAGGTCCTGCGGTGGACCAGCCCCGTCGCCTACTTCCTCCGCACCACCACCCGGCCGGTGGAGCTGGCCGGCGTGCCCCTGCCCGAGGGGGCGCCGACGATGCTGCTCTACCTGTCGGCGAACCGGTGCGAGCAGGAGTTCGGCCCCACGGCCGGCGCCTTCGACGTGACCCGCACCCCCAACCACCACCTGGCCTTCGGCTCGGGCCCCCACTTCTGCCTGGGCGCGGCGCTGGCCCGGATGGAGCTCCGGGTGCTGCTGGAGGCCCTGGCACCCCGGGTGGCGACCCTCGCGGCGGCCGGCCCGGTGACCCGCTCGATGTCCCTGGTCATCGCCGGCCTCCGCCACGCCCCCCTCACCGTGACCCCCACCTGAACCTCAGCCCGCCACCCCCGACCGCCGGGCGGCGACCACCCGAAGACCCGGCGGGCCCAGGCCCGATCGTCGTCGGAGAGCCCTCACCGTCATGGGTCGCGGACCCGAGTCACGAGGGGGTGGCGAAAGGGGCGAAGGCGTCGAGGGTCTCGGGGTTGGCGAGGCTGCCGCGGCTGGCGGCCTCGTCGGGCGGGGTGCCGGTGAGGATGCGCTTCACCGGGACCTCCAGCTTCTTGCCCGACAGCGTGCGCGGGATGCCCGGGACGGCGTGCAGCTCGTCGGGGACGTGGCGGGGCGACAGCTCGGTGCGGAGGGTGCGGGCCAGGCGGGCGCGCAGCTCGTCGTCGACCTCGACGCCCTCCACCGGCTGCACGAACAGCAGCAGCCGCCCCGGGCCGCCCTCCGGGTCCTCCAGGTGGATCACCAGGCTGTCGGCGATCTCGGGCTGGGCCTCGACCACCGAGTACAGCTCGGCGGTCCCCATCCGGACGCCGCCCCGGTTGAGCGTGGCGTCGGAGCGGCCGGTGATCACACAGGCCCCGTCCTCGTAGACGGTGATCCAGTCGCCGTGGGTCCACACGCCCGGGAACCCTTCGAAGTAGGCGGCCCGGTAGCGCGCCCCGTCGACGTCGCCCCAGAACCCGACCGGCATCGACGGCAGCGGGGCGCTGATCACCAGCTCGCCCTGCTCGCCGACCACCGGGTTGCCCAGCTCGTCGAACGCCTCGACCTTGGCGCCCAGGTAGCGACACGGGATCTCCCCCGCCCGCACCGGCACCAGCGGGGACCAGCCCACGAACGCCGTGCACACGTCGGTGCCGCCGCTGATCGACGCCACCGGCACCCGGCCTTCGAGCTCGTCGTGGACCCAGCGGAACCCCTCGGCCGGCAGCGGCGCCCCGGTGGAGCCGATCGTGCGCAGCGCCGACAGGTCGGCTTCGGCCGCCGGGTGCACCCCGGCCTTGCGGCACGCCAGCAGGAACGGCGCCGAGGTCCCGAAGTAGGTGACGCCGACCTCGCCGGCCAGCCGCCACAGGGCGCCGAGGTCGGGGGCGCCGGGGTCGCCGTCGAACAGCACCGGCGTGGCGCCGACCAGCAGGCCGGACACCAGGAAGTTCCACATCATCCACCCGGTGGTGCTGAACCAGAAGAAGCGGTCGCCGGGCCCCAGGTCGTTCTGGAGGGCGAGCGCCTTG
This sequence comes from Acidimicrobiales bacterium, assembly GCA_036563745.1. Taxonomy (GTDB): domain Bacteria; phylum Actinomycetota; class Acidimicrobiia; order Acidimicrobiales; family VFJN01; genus DASXTK01. The sequence goes on from DATCLV010000218.1 coordinate 5,928, forward strand.
TGGTGCTCCAGCAGGATGCCGCCGTGGCCGTGCACGATCGGCTTGGGCAGACCGGTGGTGCCCGAGGAGTAGAGGACGTAGAGGGGGTGGTCGAAGGGCACCTGCTCGGACAGCTCGGGCGTGACCGGCGGCGCCGGATCGTCGGGGTCGCCCAGCAGCTCGGCCCACGTGGTGGTGCCCTCCAAGCGGCCGTCGGGGTGCAGGTAGGGCAGGGTGACCGTGGCCCGCAAGGTCGGCAGCCCGGCGCGGATCGCCGCCACCTCGCCCGTGCGGTCGACCTCCTTGGCGCCGTAGCGGTAGCCGTCGACGGCCAAGAGGACGGCGGGCTCGATCTGGCGCAGGCGGTCGAGCACCGAGCGGGTGCCGAACTCGGGCGCGCACGACGACCAGATCGCCCCCAGCGACGCCGTGGCCAGCATCGCCACCACCGCCTCGGGGACGTTCGGCAGGTAGGCGGCCACCCGGTCGCCCCGGCCCACGCCCAGCGCGGCCAGCCCGCGGCGGCAGCGGGCCACCTGGTCGGCGAGCTCCTTGCCGGTCAGTTCGATCGGCGGCCGGGTCTGCGAGTGGGCGATCAGGGCCGGCCCGTCGAACCGGGTCCGCAGGGCGTGGTCGGCGTAGTTGAGGGTGGCGCCCGGGAACCAGCGGTGCGCGGGGTGTGCGCCGGGCATGAAGCCGGTGCGGTGCTCGTCGCCGAGCACGGTCTCGTAGGGGGTGGCCGCGCGGATGTCGCTCCACTCCCACACCGACCCCCAGAACCCGGCCAGGTCGTCGACCGACCACGCCCACAGGTCGTGGTAGCCCTCGAACGCGTGACCCCGGTCGGCCAGCCAGCGCAGGTACCGCCCCACCCGGCTGTGCTCTGCCGCCTCGGCCGGTGGTTCCCACAGAAGCTCGCCCCGGTCCGGCATGGACCCGAACATACCCCGGCCCGCCGCGCCGCCCCGGACCACCCCGGCGCCACCTCCGGAGCACCGCCGGACCGCCACGCTCCGTCGACGGGCGACTGTATCCAGCACGTTGGGTGAGCGAGAAGATCAGTTGCGTAGCCAAACGGGCAGGGCTAGGTTGCCTCCACGACAGGACGTCAGGCCATGGGCACGCAACGCGCTTCGGGCAGCGCTACCGAGCGGGCGGGGGCCATCCCTCCGGGGCACCACCCCACGATCCGCTGGCGACGGGGGACACCGCTCCTGCTCGTGCTCGCCCTGGCGCTCACCGGGTGCGCGTCGTCGCTGTCGGGCACCGGGCCCGAGGTCATCCGGTACTGCGCCGAGTCGGTGCAGGGCCAGCTGCGCGACGCCGCCTCCTCCTGCGTACGGCGGCCCTGACCGGGCCTGGCACGCTGGGGGCGTGCCGACCGATCCGGCAGACGCCGGAGCCCTCCTCGACGTGGTGACCGAGCGGCTGCTGGCCGCCGGGTGCGTGGCCGCCGAAGAGGAGGCCGAGGAGCTGGTGGCCGCCGCGCCCGACCCCGCCACGCTGGACGCGTGGCTGTCCCGACGCGAGCAGGGCGAGCCGCTGGCGTGGATCGTCGGATCGATGGCGTTCGCCGGCCGGCCGCTGCGGGTGGCGCCCGACGTGTTCGTGCCCCGGGCCCAGACCGAGGAGCTGGCGGCCCGCGCCACCGACCGGCTCCGGGCCGCCGCGGCCGCCGCCGACGTCCCGGGCGGCCCGGGCCGGCGGGCCCGCGCCGCCGACCTCTGCACGGGCGCCGGGGCCGTGGCCGCCCACCTGGCGGCCGAGGTGCCGGGCGCCGCCGTGGTCGGCGTCGACATCGACGCCCGGGCCGTGGCGTGCGCCCGCGACAACGGCGTGCCGGCGGTCGTCGGCGACGTCGACCGGCCGCCGCTGCGGGCCCGGTCGTTCGACGTGGTGACGGCGGTGGCGCCCTACGTCCCCACCGGCGAGATCGCCTACCTGCCGGCCGACGTGCGCCGCTACGAGCCCCGCCAGGCCCTCGACGGCGGCGCCGACGGCCTCGACCTGGTCCGCCGGGTGGTGGCCGCGGCGGCGACGCTCCTCCGACCCGGGGGCTGGCTGGTCACCGAGGTGGGCGGCGACCAGGACCGGGCCCTGGCGCCGGCCCTGGCGGCCGCCGGGTTCGGCCCGGCGACCCCCTGGTACGACGAGGACGGCGACCTGCGCGGCCTGGCGGCACCCCGCTCCGAGACTGGCTGAAGATCCGGGATCGAGCCCCGGATCTTCACCCGCTCTCGCCCGCAGCCGGTCAGTCCGCCGGCTCGACCACCACCGTGCCGTGCATGCCGTACTCGTAGTGGCCGGGCAGGTGGCAGGCGAACTCGTACTCGCCGGGCTCGTCGAAGGTGAACGTGGTGATCCCGACGTCGCCGGGCCCCACCGACACCTCGCCGGGGATGCTCGGGTGCTCGGCCTCGGTGCCGCGGGCGTGGCGGGCGTGGACGTCGGGCGGCCCGGTGATCAGCTCGTGGCCGATCGGGTCGCCGTTGTCGACCACGAACCGCACCCGGGTCCCCTCGACGACCCGGATCTCCTCGGCGGTGAACAGCGAGTGCTCGATCCCGACCTCCACGGTCACGTCGCCGGGTCCGAGGGCGGGCGGCGCCGGGTCCGGGTCCCGGGCCACCGCCTCGTACCCGTAGCCGGCGCCGGTCACGGTCGCCGCCACCAGGGCGACGACCGCCACCCGCCGCACCCAGGCCCGACGCCCGGACCCCGCCCGGCCCGGCGGAGCGGGAACCGCCGGGCCGGGGGCGACCTCGGCCACCCCGGAGGCCACGGCCGAGGCGTCGGGCGCCGGCGAACCCGGGCCGCCGGCCTCGGCGTCCGGCGCCGCCGGGCGGTGCTGCACGGTGGCGGCCATCAGATCGGCACCGGGGTGCCCGGTCGCGACCGGCGGATCACCAGCACCAGGGCCACCAGCCCGGCCCCGAAGCCCGCCAGCACCGGCCACACCGCCAGGCCGCCGTCGTCGCCGGCGGGCGACAGGGAGACGGCCTCGGGCGGCGTGACCCCGGCGTCGACCAGCGACGGCGCGGTGTCGGGCGTCGTCGAGGCGGCGAGGTCGAAGTCGAGCTCGCCGGCGGGGGCGTCGACGGTCAGGTACGACAGCCACATGTCCTCGGGCACCCACTCCATGCCCACGTCCGACCGCAGGTCGTCGAGCAGGAAGTCGGTGGCCGGCTCACTGCGCTGCACGTTGACGCCGGGCCCACCGGCCAGCAGCTCGGGCTCGTCCTCGGTCAGGAGGAACACGTCGGCCTCGACCTGCTGGTCCTCCTCGAGCCCCAGCCCCAGGATGCGC